>CAZKDZ010000221.1:0-9800 GCA_964551635.1 uncultured bacterium
ATGGCTCCCAGGAAGCGGTAGGAGGGAGACGTGAGCCGGGAGAAGAAGCCCTTGCCCGATCGGTTCCTCCTGCTTGCCTCCGGCCTGAGTTGAAACATAACAGGCAGACGATGTCTACCCCCTTGCGTCTTACGTCCACCCGGTTTTTCGCGAAAGAGGTTGCGGAATCTTGCGAACCGGTTTAATTGTCGGGTAAGCGATCGTTACAGATTCGAATCGTCTCTTCTCCCAACTCGAGGAAACAACCCTGTCGGAAAGCCAGACTCGCAGTCACACCCCATTCCACTTCGGCTTTGTGCTGTCCTCCCTGGCCGTTGCGCTGACGGTCGGATTCGGCTACGCGGCCGTCCTGGCCGTTCTGATCGGTTTTCAGCTGCCTATGGGAAGCTGGTGGGTCGCCATGCTCCAGGCCCATGGCCACGCCCAACTCCTGGGCTGGATCGGCCTCTTCATCATCGGCGTGAGCCTCTATTTCCTGCCTCGTCTGGCAGGTGCGCCTCTGCGCCATCCCCGTCTTCCCGCATGGATCCTTTCCCTTCTTGTAGCCGGTATCTTCCTCCGAGCGGTCTCACAGCCGCTTCTGGCCGCGGGTCTCGAAGAGCCGATTCATACCGTCCTGCGATGGACGCTGGGCATCTCCGCGTTGCTGGAAACCACGGGAGTTTTTTGTTATCTCTTCCTGCTGGTCGGTACCTTGCGGAGTGCCGCTCCGGACCGCCCCGCATTGCGGACCGTTCGCATCTTCCTGGCAATCGCCGTTGCCGGATGGGGGTTGTATACTCCGCTCGCCGCCGCGCTCGCTATTCAGGCGGGTTTCGGCGATAACCCGCTCCTTCATATCGCCTGGAACCGATTCGGCATCGAGTTATTTACGGGATTCGTCATCCTGCCGACGGCGATGGCGTTTTCCGTCCGCACGTTCCCGCTCTACCTGCGCCTTCCCGCCGTCCGCTGGCCCGTCGGGCGTTTCGGACAGGTCTATTTACTCGCCCTCATCCTGATTCACGTGCCCGTACTGGCGCAACTCACGGGCACGTCCTTCGCATCAACTCTTGCGCATCTCGCACCCATTGGAAAAGTCCTTCGAGGTGGAATCCTCCTCCTGTTCATCTGGAAACTGGACATTCTCTTCCGCCGGTATCCTCCGTGGACCGTACACCGGATCGGCGAACCCGGGCCCGAAAGGCGCCCCACACGGCCCGGCCTGCCGGACTATGGCGAATTCGGCCGGTTCGAACTGCTGCTTTATGCCGCGTACGTCTTCCTGGCGCTGGCCGCGCTGGTGGAACTGGTGGATGGCGCGCTCGTCCTCTTCCACGTGGCGTCGCCCTTCGACCCGGACGCATTGCGCCATACGCATCTCGCGGGGTTCATCACCCTCCTTCTGCTGGGCATGGCGCCGCGAATGGTTCCCGGTTTCCTTCACAAACGCAAAGTGGCCTTTCCCGGTCTGGTGGTTGCCACCTTTTTTCTGGCAACGGCCGCCGCGCTATGCCGCATCGCGCCGCTGCTCCTCGCGGAGATTCTGCACCGGGTTCCCGGTGGCCTGACCGTCTCGATGACCGCATTCGGGTTTTCCGGCGTACTCGGGTGGCTGGCGGCGGCGGTGCTTTCCTACAATCTCCTGCAGACCTGGCGTGGCGCCGCCGTCAATATCCATCGGCCCTGACAGGACAAAAAAACGCTCCCGGCGGCGGGAGCGTTTCGTTGGATCGGATTCTCTCAGTCCCGCGTTGCGGCGGGAACCCGCGGCCTGCGTTGCCTTTCCTTGACACGCTTGAGCTGTCGGACCATCTTGTCGATTGCGCCCCCAAGCGCCGGATGGACGACATCCTGTTCATCGGTGGCTTTCAGGATGTGGTTATGCACGTGCACCACGATCTCAACCCTGTACATCCGGTTCTCCCGCTCCAGTGTGATTCGCGTGTCCAGTATCGGTTCATAGAACTGTTTCAGTTTCTCGGTTTCCTTTTCGATATACTCTCGCAAGCGGCCGGACACCTCGAAGTGTTTCCCCCTGATTTCAGTCTTCATCGCCACCTCCTTGCATATCAGCCCGTTGAAAAAGTCCATCCGGGCTACGGCCGGCCCTTGCGGTCAAAATACTGCGTTACGCTCCCTCGCCGAATCGCAGGATGGGTCTCGGTCGCGCGCCTTGTCTTCGACCACAATGCCTCGGCCTCGCCTACAGAGCGACTTTCTCAACGGACTGCATGGTTGCACCGTCAACCGCCGACTTCAACTCGGGTTCCTAAACTTCCCGACACACCGCCGCGCTTTTCCATCCAGATTTCTGTTGCGATCGCGCACGGACCAACGAGGAAAAGCGCGTAGAACGGGGCATAGACCTGTTCGTACAGGCGCAGTACGGCTTCAATCACAGCCACGGAAAGCGCAACCCAGCACTGGCCACGCCTTGTCTTCACCGTTGTCTTTGGATCCGTAATCATGAAAAAGATAAACAGTTGGTACATCGGACCGGTAATGGGCGCCACGCCGGCCAGGTACGCCTGACCCGTGACAAGACTTCGTACGTACCCGAGCGCCAGAAAACTCACCACGTACGTCAGGCAGATATGGAGCCGGTTCACCCGCCATACGGCCATCCAGCCAAATACCCAGATCACCAGCATGACCCAGACGGCGTTGCCCCACTGAACGCTCAGTCCCGCCGCCATTTCCGGGGCAAGGAAAAACATCGCGCTCACGCCGAGATTGGAGGGGTTCCAGAGATGCCGCCCGCGCCAGCGGATCACATACTTGGACAGAATTGAAACCGCACTGCAAAGCGCATAGGGCCAGAGCCAGAGCGAACGGATCAGGATTCCCACGCTGATCCCGGTGATGTATCCGCTCACGAAATTCGGTCTGCGGCTCCCGTGCAGCCGACCCAGCAGGGCCTCCACGCCAACCGCGACCCCAATGGCCAATGCCGTTTTTGACAGCCCCTCCAGAATTCCATACGTTATCTGGCTGCCAATCAAAATGCAGGTGATGAGCGCCGGCGGCAGGAACCGATGACCGTCGGCAGACCACCACGAACGTACAGAAATCCGGCGTGCAGCCAGGTCCATGTCCGTTGTCAACGCAACACCTCCGTTCGACGCGCCGCCCGCAAACGTCCACAATTCCAAGTAAGTACAAAAACCCGACGCGGGCAACCCAAAAAGCGGGGCGGGCGAACCGGGGCGCTTTCGTCTTTCACAAGCAGACCGGTTCCCCTATCTTTCCGCCATCGCCCGAGTCCCGACTGTCAAAATCCGGCGTACAGCGTCTATGTGGTCGCTTCGTCAACCTTTATACGCGTACGGAAGCGATCCGGTTTCCTCCTGCATCTCCCCACCGCCCCGCAGAAGCGGTGAGACGTAAGACGTAAGAGGGGAGAGATTGCATGCCGTAAAGGGTTTCAACTCATGCCGCAGGCGAGTCGGAGGAACATATTGGCAAGGGCTTCTTCTACCGTCTCACCTCTTCCGTCTCCCCGCATTTCTTCTACCGTCTACCCTCTAACGTCTAACCGCCTTTGGCGACCGGCCGGTCGCCAAAGGCGCCGCGCGGTGAATGAACACCTCGCACGGACGCTAACCCAGACCTGAAAGGACTCGTCAATGCCGAAAGTACTCTTACTGGGCGGATTCCTGCCCGGACAATCCCTCTGGAGCATTCAGCAGGGTTTCAAGAGCATCGGATACGACGTTCTCTACCAACCGACGCGCGGGTGTATCGAGTCGAATCTCGAAGCGGATATCGCGCTGGCGAAGGAAGAGGCCGACATCATCCCTCCTCACCGGACGTGGGACCTGAAATACAGGGATGTCGGCGCATTCCAGGAAGGTCTGTTCAGAACCATTATAGAACACGAACCGGAACTACTCGTCTGGTGGTTCAGCAAGGACGACCGGCCGCCCGGGCTCATCGCAGAATTGCGAGAACGGTTTCCGTGGTGCAAAACCGTAACCCACACCCAGGACGACCCGTGGGACCTTCTCCGAAGCCCTCAATTTACCCGGGAATTCGAATTTGCCGCGACATGCTGCAGGGAGAGCGTGGACGTCTACGCAAAACGTGGAATCAAGGCCATCGTGCTCTATCCACCACCGTCGATGGAATTGCATCGTTTCGCGAGACCGGCGCGGCACGAGGAATGCGACTTCTCCGTTACCATCATGTCTCTATACACGAAAGAAGGCGGCAGCCCCGACGAGTACCTGGAATCGGAAGATCTGGTCAAACGGATCACCCACACGATCCCCTTCCCCGGACAACGAGCACTGAGACAGGAAGTGGTCGCCGCGCTCAAGGGCCTGGGAAGGGTCCACATATACGGGGGACTGGGTTTCGGCACGTTCCAGGACCTGCCCAGATATTCCTACCGCGGCTTTCGGAGTTACCTGGAGCTTCCGGGCGTATACAGGGCCTCCAGGATCAACGTAAACCAGCACAATTCGCCAGACGCCAACGGTTACCTGAATCAGCGGGACACCGCAATCACCGGCAGCGGCGGATTCATGCTGACCGATTACGTGGCGGGCATCGAGGAAGTCTTCGACATCGGCACGGAGATTGACACATGGACCGACCTGGAGGAACTCCGTCACAAAGCGCGATGGTGGCTGGAACACGACACCCACCGGAAGAACGCCGCGACGCGGGCTCAAGACCGGATCCTCAAAGAGTATGGCAACGCGGCGTACGCACGGAAACTCTCGGAATTCGTGAGAACATGAAGATCGCCTTCCCCTTCATTACGGCGGATTCTTGTAATAAACGCCCGCGGACGCGATGGTCCGGGGCGTTTGTCGTTCCGCGGGCAGCCGGCCTATTCCGGAACGGATTCGCCCAGAATACGCAATGCGTTCCGATAGGTTATCTTGTCGTACGCGTCTTTGGGCAACGACAGCCCCTGGAAGAAGTCCATCAGCGCCGTGTCGAAATAGTCCCGTCCCCACAGCAGTTTATCCTGAAACTCGACGAGGAACTTCGTTCCGGTTTCCGGTTCCCTCTTGAGGGCGTTCAGCGCGGAACCCGCGGAGAGGTCCGCCCACAGATTGTCGTACCGGCGCATCAGATCCCACAGTTTGCCGCCGGGAAGCACCGGCGCGCTCGGATACGACTGTTTGTCGTAAAGATCGTCTCCCGAGATATGCGCCCAGAAACCCGGCGCGTGACCGATGAAGGTCGTTTCAGGGCAGGCTGCGATCGCCCGCTCGAACGCCTCGATACTCCCGCCGTACCAATAGTTCGGTCTGGGATAGTTCCCCCTGCCGTGGTTGATGGGATAGTCGAGGTGGATGGTAATGGGCAATTTCATTTCAGCGCACGCATTGTAGAGCTGGATCGCATCGGGGTCGTCGAACAGGACGCGCACTTTCATCTCGCTGGCAACCTGGATGCCGTGAATCTCATGCGCCGCACGAAGGCGGTCGGCGGCGTCGGGCCTCTTGGGATGCGGGAAGTACCCCAGCACGAAGCGGTCGCGCGCCTCCCGTCCCACCTGAAGCACGTCTTCCAGGGGAATGCCCACGCCACCGGGGGGCAGGGCCTTGTGATACGACGGATCGTATTCGTCCTCCGGCACCTCCCAGGTAAACAGCCACATCCTGTCAATACCCTGTTCATCCATGTTGTTCAGGATTCGCCTTGCATCGTAGCCGTGCCAGTTGGGATGGTTGTGCGCGTCAATCAGCATTTCAAGTCACCTCCTGAAAAGAATCTCACACAAAAACGCGAAGAAAACAGAAGACACATTGGCAGGCCGATGATGTACTGAACGCCAATTCCCGGCCACCAACCACTGCCCTTCTCTGCTTTTGACTTTTGCGGTGCGAACAATCGACTTGACAAATCACCCGAACCGGGTACTATGGAATCCACGTCGGGGAAACTGTTCTGTCCCGGAGAAAATTCGCTGAATGGTGAGGTATTTTTGGGACAGGACAACAGGTCATCCGATCACACGACCGCTACAACAACTCCATTGAAAGGAATGATATGGCCACACGATCCGAGGGCCGACGGGTGAACCTCGCCATCGTCGGCTGCGGCGGCATTGCCGGGGCGCATCTCAGGGGTTACGCAGAACTCATGGAGAAGAACGAACAACGCTTCCGCATAGTCGCAACCGTAGACGACGTTCAGGAACGTGCCACAGCCATGGCAGAGCGTATTGAAAGCCACACCGGCCAGCGTGTAAACGCCTACCGGACCGTGGAGGAATTGCTCAACGGCGAGAAGCGTCTGGACGGCGCCGATATCTGCGGGCCCCACGGGCTGCACCACGTGCTGGCCTGCGAGCTCCTTTCCGGCGGCGTGAACATCATCTGCGAAAAACCAATCGGAATCACCGTGAAGGCCACCAAAAAGATAATCGCCGCCGCGAAGAAACACAAACGCATTGCCGCAACGGCCGAACAGTGCCGCCGCAGCGTTGGGCAGCGCGCGATCCATTGGGCGTTCAATGCGGGGGGTCTGATGGGAAAACCGCGCTTCTGGCTGGCCGCAAGCGCGTCGTGGCAGGACCCGAAAAACATCCAGGACTGGCACTGGCGGGTCGACCGCAATCTGGGCGGGTGCGGCATGGTGATGGACAGCGGCGCCCATTGGGTGGACACAATGCGCTACTGGTTCGGTGAAGTTCACAGCGTGTACGCGCGCGTGGAACAATTCGAGAAACGCCCGCACCGCAAGGGGAGAAGGACCATCAACGACACGCGGGAAGACTTCTGGACCAGCATTTTCAATTTCAAGAGCGGGCTTGTCGGAACCTGGTCGTGGACCAACAGCGCGCCCGGCAAGGGCTTCCTGCAACTCAGCCTTACGGGCAGCAGGGGCACCATCGTGGAATACGATATCTTCCATCCGGCGGCAGGTGCGCTCCGCGGCGAGTGCCAACTCCTGGACGGCGTTACCTACAGCATGGAACGGGTTGTGGATATGTTCAGAAAAAGCCTGAGCCCGGAAGACGACGAACGCCTGTTTCCCTACGGCATCACCGGCGGCATGCCCCTGGAGCTCTGGGACTTTATCGACGCGATCAGCACCGGACGCAACGTGGAGATTGACGCGGAGGAAGGCCTGCGCAGCAAGGCGGTGAGCGAAGCGCTGTACGAATCGGGCAAGTCGGGAGAGGTCGTCAAGATCAACGACGTACTCAGAGGGAAGGTGAACGCCTACCAGCGCGACATTGACGATTACTGGAAGCTGTAGACAGGCAGTACGGTTGGCCCAACGCGGTGAGACGGGATGAATCGGCGGTCGAATGGTGAGGAATTTCCGGGACAGGACACTATGATCTCTGCAATGCCGCCCGCTCGGACGAAAAAGTCCTCAGCAAGTGATCCGTATCCTTCTGAAAACGCTCGAGCGGCTCCCGGATCTGGTGCTGGAACTCCTCGCACGTGGCCTGGTAGTATTCCTGGGCGGCGCCCCGAAGCACCTTTGCGTGATGCTGCATTGTCCGGTGGTCGTCCTGAAAGTGCTCGAAGCGGTGGTGAACCGCCCTCATGAGACGTCCGGCGTACGTATCCGTGTTCTTGCGGTACGACGTGCGATAGCCATTCTTGAAATGTTCCAGATGTTCGAGCGCCTCGTCGAGAAACGTCTTCACTTCGTCGACCTGCAATGCGCGCTGTGTGGTGAGTATCAGATGGTGACCCTGCACCGCCAGCCGCACCGCATCCGGCATGCTGCCGGGATGTTTGAAGAGTACCCGCAGCATGAACTTCCAGTATTGCCATCGGTAGTTCCTGTTCCGGATGCCCTGCCGCCAGATCGACCGGAATACCGCCTTTACTTCCTGCATTCGAATTGGCATGCTGCTGATGGGATGGCGTTTCCGGTGATTCAGAAACGTGAGACACCGTTCGAAGAAAACCTCGGGACTGTTCAGCGTCTCCACCGTCCACCGGTGCCGCTCCAGCAGCGTATCCGGGTCGATCAGCGGGACGTAACTCAATTCGCGGCTGAAAACCCCGGAATCGCCCGTGTATTTCGCGCCTTCCACCAGACGCCCCTGCCGGCTGAATCGCTTGTAATCGGGGGTGTCCCGCAGGACGCCCAGGATACCTACCATCGCCACGGGAATCCCTGCCTCCCGGATGAAAGCGATGGTCCGCTCGGCAATGTCGTCCGGGTCGGTATCCAGTCCGATGATGAATCCCGCCTGGACTTCGAAGCCGGTTTCCTGGAGAATCTTGACCTTGTCCATCAGGGGGGTATTGCCCTGCAGGTTCTTCTGTGCGCCCATGAACTTCAGGCTTTCCTCGACAGGAGACTCGATTCCGGCGAACACCTTGTCGAATCCTGCCCGGTACATGGCCTCCAGCAGTTGCCGGTCGTCGCTCACCCGGATGCTGGCCTGGGTGTGGAACTGAAAGGGATAGCCGCGCTCCTGCTGCCACGGGAAGACTTCATCTTCCAGGGCGTGCCTTATTTCATCCCGGTTTCCCACGAAATTGTCGTCCACCGCCATCACGGCGCCCCGCCAGCCGGCATCGTACAGCGCGTCCAGTTCCTGTACCATTCTGCTTTTGCTTTTCAGTCGCGTTGTTTTTCCGTAGAGCGACGGAATATTGCAGAATGTACAGCTCTCCGGACAGCCGCGGGTGACCTGAATGACCATGTTGCTATAGTCGTCGAAATCAATGAGGGACCAGCGAGGCAGCGGCGTAACGGCCAGATCCTGAAACTTGCCGCGGCGGTCCACGTATTCGCGATCGACCCTTCCTGAAGATGCCGCGAGCCGGTTTACGATATCCATGAAGCCGTTCTCGGCCTCACCCAGGTAAAATACCCCATCGCCCTCGATCTCTTCGTAATATTGGGTGGGCAACGGACCTCCGTTCAGAACCGGAACGCCAATCCGGTTGCAGCGCGAAATCACGTCTTCCAATGACTGCCAATGAATGATCATTGACGACGTGATCACAATATCGGCCCACTCGAGGTCCTCGTCGATCAGCGGATGGACATTCATGTCGACCATTCGGAGGTCGAATGAATCCGGCATCATCCCAGCAATGGTCAGGAGCCCCAGCGGAGGAAATGCGACCTTTTTGTCGATCATTTTCAGTGCTTCGTCAAAACTCCAGAATGTTACCGGATTCCGGGGACTGACCAGCAGCGCATTCGGCATGTACGAAACCTTTCCGGGTCTACACAAAAACGGCCGCCCCCTCGAGAACGGCCGCCAGACCTTTGCAGATCGTCCGCCCACCCTGACAGGCTGAAACGTTGAGACGCCCGAACGGGTGTGGGCATCGAACGTATGTCATTCTAAATATAACGTTTTTTCGATTTCACGCCACCGTAAAAACGATCCGCGCCCGATCCCGTCAGTCCGTGCGTACCGGTTCTCAACGTTGCATTCCCGCATCCTCCGTGCGGACAGCCAGAATACGCTTGACAAGGCATCCGGAACCGCTTTACCATATCCGCCGATCCGTGACTCAATTCACACGACGGGGGAAACCCTTGACCCTGAGCGAAGAGGACCTCTGGTATTTCAATCACAACGGCTTCTACCGCGTCCCCGAACTGCTGCCGGCCGACCTGGTCGAACGGCTGAATGCCGTTACCGACCGGCAGATCGGCGGGATGATCGAGCCGGTTGTATGGGAGAAAACCGGCTCCCGCGAGCCGGATGACGTGCGGCGCCTCTCGAAGATTCTCTCCCGCGACCGCGCGTACATCGAGGCCGCATCCCATCCCGTGATCCTGACGCCGTTGAAATCCATCCTCGGACCCAATATCGAACTGCTCACGAACAAACACAATCACATCATGGTCAGGCCCCCCGGGTC
>CAZKDZ010000222.1:0-5994 GCA_964551635.1 uncultured bacterium
TCTCCGGATCATTCTCTGGTAGGGTACGCCGTTCTCCCGCGCGCTTGACTTGAAGAAATCCACACTCCTCTTGTTTAGACTAAGGGTCACACGTACGGTTTCCTCCTTCAACACAAGCTGGTTGGGTGACGGCAGAAAGTCTTGAATCACCTCAGCCTGTTCGATTGCTTCCGCAAGTTCTGCCGGTGCATTTTCATATTTCATCTTGCTCATAACGCTTCCTTCCCTCGCGCCAACAACCTGCGCCGAAAATACGGACTCTGCCTTTTCGGTACGTGAATCGCACGGTCAATATTCGACCATCAACCACTCCAAAACAGAAATACCGCGTTTCCTCGGATGTGCTGTGTTTACGGTCAATGGCGATCACACGATTCGGGTCCATGAACGCCTGCTGGGCTCTGGCGAAAGAGACGCCGTGTTTGCGCTGGTTAAGGCGATCCTTGTGTTCATCCCATTCAAAGCCGATGACTATCTCCGAATACTTTCATATAAATTAGCACATTTAGAAACATACAATTATACATATATTTGACTTCCATGTCAAGAACTCCTTCTGGTCAGATAAGTATACCGTCTCAGTTGGAGCAGAATCTAACCTTGATTCCTAAGTCTTCGGTGACGTTAATTCGAATATGTGCTTGTAAATAAAGGCGATTAGAAGGCTGATTACCAGGATACACCAGGTCACTGGACGTGAACGGAAAAAACATCCTTCTATACGTTGATAACGCCCTGTTTCGGAAGGTTTTATCGCGTCGCCGCGTTGCTGTTTTTTGCGGATTGAGGCTAAATATACAGAGCATTCCGTATTTCCATTCTTGCTGACACGCTCCAGGAATGCACTCTCTACAGATCATACGTCGTCGTGGTCCGAGGATGGGTTGGGCGCGGAATGAACGACGGGGCACACTGACTCTACCGGTGATGGAATCCGTGGTTCAGTTCCATCCGGACGCCCAGGACCAGCGCGTTCCTGAGCGTCCGATCGAAGCCGGGATTGACGATATACTGAATGTCCGGCTGGATCTGCAACCTGTCCGCGATCGGCAGGACATACGTGAATTCGAAGGCGGTCTCATGGCTTTCCGCGTTAGCGGCAGCGCGATAATCCGCTCCGCACCGCGCCATCGCGATGGAAATCCCAATCTGGTCGTGCGGCCTGCGGGGGACGAAGCCCGAAATTATCAGCCCCGCGCCGATGTACCTATCGACGGGATTGAGCTCTCCGTTGGCGGTCCCATAGCGAATGAAAGCCGATGCGGTCCGTCGGTTGGCGGCGTCCGCGTACGGCGTGCCTTCCGCGAATCCGTACAAACCGCTGTTGCCGCCGAGACGCACGGGATTCCCACCGGCGTCGGCTTCACGGATCGCATCGAATTCTGCGCTATACGAGAACGCGCCGAGACCAAGCCGCAGGCCGCCGGAAAATTCGCGGTTGTACTCCAGGGAATGCAGAACACCCTCGCTGCTGCTCAGCTTGACCGTCGTGGCCGAGGGTTTCTCCGGATCGCCGGGCACCGCGTCGAGCAGCGCATACCTCACAAGACTTCTGCCCGCTTTCCACTCGAGTCGTCCCGCGAGCGACGTCGCTGGAAAAATCGACGGCCCTCGTTCCCCGGTCTGTGAATACGTGGGCACGATTCCGTGTGACCCGTTGAGGAACATCGACGCCGATTCGACCGCATCGAACTCACTGTTTAGATCGTAGAGTCCGACTTTAAGACTCAACACGTTGGCAAGACGATGTTCGTACCAGAGTTCATAGAGGCGCAGAGCCCGTTCCGCATCGATGTTGGACACCCCCTGCGCGTCGCCGGTGTACCGTGCCGAAAACGTCGACGCGTCGTTCCATAGCAGATAGGCGAACAACGACCCGCCGCCGCTTCCAATTATCCGTCCCAGGTCAAACGTGAATACCGCATCGACGTTCTGCAGATAGGCGGATCCGTTTCGTATTCCGCCGGAGGTGTTGTGAAGCAGGTCTCCAATGTACCCGATCTGCGCGGAGACCGTTTTTCCGCCTGCCTCCGTATCGGCACGCGCGGGAGCGGGTATAGAGCCGATCATCAACGTGCAGATAACGAAACGAAAAACTCGCGAGGCCGGACCAAACGGCCGGGAGGCTGTGAATCGACACGGAACAGCGCGTTTCGAGGTATTCTCCATACGGATCTTCCGATACCATGATGGTGTATCCGAATCTGTGATATCAGCTTTCGTCCTCGCGGGTTCTGCTCCGCCGATCCCGCAGCGTAAGCCGATATATTCGCCTTGACACCATTTGCCTGACAGGCAATCCTGGTAGACTCCCGTTAGAATGTGAGTTCGAAGGTGCGCGCGCTGTAACCCGCGAATATGCCGTAGCCGTTCTCAATATTACTGTAGATTCTCACCGGTTCGGCAAACGGGTTGTCCACTGTGGTGTTGTGGAGCAGAGCGCTGCGGAGGTGCCTGTAGTAGGTCTCGCTTACAAATCGGACTTCAACCCAGATACGACGCTCGAGGCTCGCCGCTACCGTGTACCTGGCTGAAGATAACTCGATTTCGTGGGATTCACCGTCGAAGAGAACATCCTTGAAGAACGGCTCGGAACCCCTAAACGGCTCGACGTCTTCAAGAACAGAATCTTCGATCCGGTTGTCGGCGATGATGGACGGATCTTTCGTCGAAAAACGCAGATCGAAGCGACCCCGTCGATCCGGTGCAATGACACGAATCTGATAGTGGTTCCGCTCGCCGGGCGGATCCTGAATCTTGAGTGTGAGCCTGAAGTCCGTGATCGACGTCACACCGGGCTCACCGGGAGCGGGATCGGAGGTCTCCACCCGATACGACTCGATGGACGTCGGTACGGTTGGGGGTGCGCTGTCAACCGCGTGTACGGTCTCAAAGCCGGGCGCCGACACACGCAACGAGTAAACCCGGCCCGCTTGCAGGGGTTTTTCGCTTGCATATACCCGTTCTCTCTGGAGAAAGGGCAGCCGGTCGATAATTCGGCCATCTGAAAGCAGTTCCACGGTTGCGACGGTCACCAGCCGATCGGAACCGGGTGAGGTATCCAGAATGCCTGCGGACCGACTGACGGATGCCGCCCATCCCCGGTCAGGGTTGAAGAAGGCCTTTATCACCAGTCGAGGCGTGTGCTCAGGCAAATCCGGTTCAATGATCAACTCGCAACCGGCGAAAGCGATAACGAAAATCGCAATTGCAATACGTACGTTTTTCATTGAATCGCCCCGCTCTTCACAACTTGAACCGGTAACTGATCCATGGCAGGACCGGAAACAGGGTGACCTGTTTCGCCCGGTACTCCCTTGAATCCGTACCGGAGTCATAGTAATCGTCGAAATAAATGAAAAACGGATTCTTTCTGTTGTAAGCATTGTAGGCGCCCACGCGGAATCCGTGTCTGCGCCAGTCAAAGTTGAAACCGATATCGACACGATGATATGCAGACATTCGAAAACCGTTACGGTCCTCGTAGATCCTGGCTTCATTCGGCAGCACGCTGGGAGTCCACAGCTCGTGTCCGCCAATCGATCCTCTGGCGTATTCATCATAGTAACGTGCGACCGGAATGGTAATCGCGTTTCCGGTTCCGTACACCCAGTTTAACGAGGCGTTCGTGATGCGCGTCAGTCGATGGTTCAGGACCAGCGCGACGTCGTGCCTGCGGTCGTAGCGAAAGGGAAAAGCGCGCCCCTCATTCAGTTGGGAGAAACGGCGTCTCGTCCATGAAAGGGTGTACCCGATCCAGCCAGTGGTGCGGCCGCGTTTCTTTTGCACAAACGCTTCGACGCCGTAGGACCAGCCGCGCCCCGTTTCCACCTTGTCCTGCCAGTCCTGGTGCTCCCCGAACCCCGCCAGAAAGGTCGCACCTTCGCGGTACTCGATCAGACCGCTCATCGTCTTGTGATAGGCCTCCAGGCTGAATTCGTACCGTCCCTGTTTCAACGTGCCCGCCAGTCCCAGGCCGAACTGACGCGATCCCTCGGGACGCGCGCGGTCGGTGGCCGGGAGCCAGAGGTCGGTGGGGAGCCCGATCGTGCTGTTGGTGAGAAGATGGATATACTGGCGCATCCGGGCGTAGGACGCTTTGAGGGCCCACCGCGGATTCAACAGAAAACGCGTCGAAGCCCTGGGCTGCAAGGATCCGAAAAGCCGGTTGCCCACAGAGAAACCGGAGGCGTGCAGTCCCGCGTTTGCGCTCAGCCGCTTCGACAGACGGACGTCATCTTCCAGGTAAAATCCGAACTCCAGGGCGTCCGTCGCCTGTGCAGCGCCCAGTGTCGTATCCTCCGGAGCTCCGCTGGCGGGGTCGAATCTGTACTGTACTGCTCCTGGTCTGTAGGTGTGGTAGGTGCCGTTGCCGCCAAAGCGGATATAGTGCGTGGGATTGGGAATGTAGTCGAGATCCAGCTTAAGGCCGACGTCGCGGATGCCTGAATGGTAGCGAAGGCTGAGGGTCTCATTTTCGTGTACGCCCTCGTCTCTCGTCACGGAACGATCGTCAATGTTCGAGGTAAGTTTATAGCGGCTGAATATCGCTGTAAGATTTCCGAAGACCCGGTTGCTGAAGAGGATGTTCCAACGCAACGTCGAGGTAAAATTGCCCCAGCCGAAATCCGTCGAAGTCGACTCTTCGCTACGATAGGTTCCCGAGGCGTACTCGTCCTGTATTTCGCTCCAGAAGCGGTCGTCACCACCGTACAGGCTCAGGAATACGCGGTTTCGGGGCGACAGGATGTGGTTCACTTTGGCATTGACATCGTAGAAAAAATAGCCGCCCTGCTCACCGGGATCCAGAAAGGGACGGATCAGCAGATCGATATACGTCCGCCGCGCCGAAATGATGAATGACGTCCGGTCCTTGCGTATCGGACCCTGCAGGGTCACCTGGGAGGCTACCAGTCCGATGGAACCTTCGGCTTCGAACGCCTGCATGTTGCCGTCCTTCATGGCAACCTCCAGGACCGAAGAAAGGCGCCCGCCGAATCGCGCCGGAAACCCTGATTTCGTAAGCTGTACGTTCTTGACTGCGCTGGAATTGAAGACCGAGAAAAAGCCGAAGAGGTGGGACGCGTTGTACACCGGAGCGTCGTCGAGCAGGATCAGGTTCTGATCCGGACCGCCGCCGCGAACGTAAAGGCCGCTCGTTCCCTCGGCGCCGGACTGGACTCCCGGAAGAAGCTGTATCGTTTTCATCAGGTCGACTTCGCCCAGAAGGGCGGGCGCATTCTCGATCTGGCTGACAGGCACGTCGACAACACCCATCCGTGTCTGTTCCTGGATCGGGTCCAGCTGTGCGGCCTCTACTTCGATGGCCTGCATTTCCAGGGGAAGCGGCTTCAGGGCGAAATTCACGCGAATGTCGCGTTCCAGGCGGATTGACAGGATATCGCTGTGAAATCCGATGTAGGAAACCACGATGCGAAGCGAGTCCGTCGGAAGGGTAAGACTGAAGAAACCATAGCGGTTCGTTGTGGCGCCTAGCCGCAGGATGGGTTCGTACAATGAGGCGCCGATCAGCTTTTCGCCGTTCGAGGCATCTGTGACGTACCCGCTGATCGTGTGTTCCGTGCGCGGTTGCGCACCGGCCCCGCCAATAAGGCCAAAGAAAAGAACGGGTAAACATACGCGAAGGTACGCGGGAAGCTTCTTTACGACGCAAAAGTCGACGATTCTCGCGGAAGCGGATGGCAAGATGAAGTCAATCCATGAGAAAATGGGGAACCTGCCGGGAATCATCCAAATCAATGAGCATTGAATCTTCCGCCGCAATAACGGTCCCGACCGATGAGTTGACACGATAGCGCTTGGCGAGGAACTATCGCGACTGAAGGGGTGCGCCGACTGGTGGTTGCCTTGCAGTTCGCGCCTATCTTGAGTCAAGGACCAGGCGGAAGCCGCGATTCTCACTGGATCGATAGGTCGAAAAGCCGCGGCGGTCGAGGGTGAGGATATCGAAACATCTGATGTGTTCGGCCAGGA
>CAZKDZ010000223.1:0-9658 GCA_964551635.1 uncultured bacterium
GGGAAATCCGCACGTCCGGTTCGATGAGCGGGATGTGGAAACGGAGCACGGAGCGGCTCTTGAGGCACCGCCAGACGAAAGGGGCGGAAACAGACAGGCCTCTCCTAAACCACCGCGCCACATCTCGACTCTACGCTGACGACTTTTGTTTCTTGATATATGAACATTTGTGCAGTATATTCTGGACATGGCGCACGCCCACCTGGAAATCGAGGAGACCGCTGCGCGGTCCGTGCTGATGCCTCAGGACGGTCCTCCCGTCACGCGATACACCCTGAACCCGTACGTGGGCTGCGGGATGGGGTGCGCGTATTGCTACGTCATGAAATACCCCTACGCCGTGGAACACCCCCTGCCGTGGGGGGCATGGGTGCAGCCCAAGACAAACGCGCCGTTTCTTCTGGGCAGGGCGCGAGACAAGATCTGGGGCCGTCGTATCTTCGTGGGCTCCGCCACAGACCCTTATCAATACGTGGAACGGGAGTATCGGCTGACCCGCCGCTGCCTGGGCGTGCTGCAGGACAGCAACCCGAAAGACGTTGTGGTGCATACGCGGAGCCACCTGGTTCTGGACGACGTGGAGCTGCTGAGGACGTTCGGTTCCCCTCTTCGCGTGTGTTTTTCGGTACCCACGGACGACGACCGCGTGCGGAGAAAACTGGAGCCTCACGCCCCTCGCATCGATGTCCGGCTGAAAACCATGCGCCGCCTGAGGGCCGCGGGCATTCATGTCACGGCGGCACTTGCGCCTCTGCTCCACTGCGAGCCGGCCCGATTCGCCCGGCTGCTGAAAGACGCCGCTGACGACGTCTACACCACGTCCATGCGCTATACCGACAAGACGGGCCTCCGGACGACGGACAGAGCCAGGGCCTATTTCGCGAGCGCACGCTACAAGGACCTGGCCGCGGAGATGGACCGCTGTCTCGACGCGGCGGGTCTGAAAGCGAACGGGGACGACGAGCGGGACTTCGGGTCGCCGTGAAACAAAAAAACCGGGATGCGCGAAGGTGGTGTTCCTTCGGGCATCCCGTGTTCATCCCGCTGTTTGCGGCGGGGCGTTTACGAATCTCGAATCGGCGTTGTCATCTCAACCTGCGGCGCATGGGTCGGCGGGGCGATGGAGCGGCGGTGCGAATCTCCTGGATGAACTCCGCCGCCGCGTCGCGGTAGGTCTCGAACGGATCCAGGAGACTCAGGTGGCTTTCGTTCTCCAGATAGACCGAGTCCCAGTCCACGATATACCGCATCCGGTTTTCGGACAGGGCCCTGATCACGTCGGACCGGCCCCTGGCCCGCGTGTCCGCGGGCGGCTCGTCTCCCGCGCGGGCGATCTGCTCCTCGGATAGAATGCGGTGCGTCATCCCCTTGTGTTCGAGGTCCAGGAAAAATCCCCGGTTGGGATCGATATTGTGATACTCCAGGTCCAGGCTCTGGAGCCACGGATCGTTCCATTCCAGGCCCTCCGACTGTACGAACATCTCCAGCATCCACTTCTTCGCCACCCAGTCCAGCCGGTCCTTCAGGACCATCGGATCCCGCTCGAGGGCGTCCAGCGTGTTCTCCCATTCAACCAGCACCCAGTCCGACTCGTCGTCCATCCCGCGGAGATGCCGCTTCGCCAGATCCAGGTACCGACGCTGGATGTCCACGGCGGAAACCGGCCTTCCGTTCTTGCGTTCCAGAATCCACTTGTGAGTCGGGTCACGGGAAATCTCCTTCAACGCCCACACCGGGTCGCCAAGGCCCACGTCCTGCGGGAAGATCTTCTGCTCGAGCAGATTCAAGACCATCGCGGTGGTGCCGACCTTCAGCGCGGTGGCGTACTCCGACATATTCGAGTCGCCCATCAGCAGGTGCAGCCTGCGGTACTTGTTGTAGTCGGCCAGCGGTTCGTCGCGCGTATTGATGATCGCCCGGCTGAACTGGATCCACTGATAGATCTCCGTGACGATGTGGTCCGCGCGCTGCGAAATCTGAAAGGCGACGGGATCCTCATGACCGCCGTCGTCGACGTCGTCCCTGCCATAATAGTAGAAGCTGTCGTCGTAGCTGCCCACCCTCCCGGCGCCGCTGTAGATCTGTCGCGTAACCAGAAAGGGAAGCAGCGCCGGTATCACAACCATCGAGAACGGCACGTTTCGCCGGATCAGGTAATTCTCGTGGCAGCCGAACGTGGCGCCGGTATAATGATCGATATTGTTCTTGAGGAACGAAGCCTCTTTGGCCAGCCCCAGCGAACGAAGCGCCAGCTGCAGAAGCCGTTCCCCCGCCCGGTCGGAGGCAACAAGATCGAACAGGCTCTTGCACTCCGGCGTGGTGTATTCGATATGCCCCATATCGATATATACCCTGCCGGAATTGAACAAAAAACCGCCGTTTCCCGGCGGTTCGTCCCGGCCCCGATAGTGGATGTCGACGATACCCTTGCGCTCGGTGTGAAAGACGTGGTCCTTCACCTTCACCGTAATCGCATCCGGGCTGACGAACCCCTCATGCTCTGGCGCCATGCATCCAAATTCGGTTTCCAGACCGAAAATGCGACGTTCCATAAAGGGCCCTTGATTGGACGTCTGTTCGTCGAGGCCGGTCAGGATGGCCTCCAGCCTCTGAGACCGGCCGGGCGCCCACAAGGGACGCCCCTACACGGACGTGGCGAGGATCTGGTGTTCGATGAGAATGTCGCCGCCCCTTCGACCCTTCGACAATCCTTCGACAGGCTTGCTTCGACAGGCTCAGCACAAGCAGGACAACGGCTCAGGGACCGCAAGCTCAGAAAGCGGCAAGGGGTTCAGACGCAATTGTGCCGGCACTCAGCGATAGGGCTTGATCGCCGACTGTATTTCCCGATCGCCAAGGACGCGAAACAGGCGTTTGCCAGGCCCGGACCGGTCCAGAACCACGGCCTCAACCGTGGCCGATTCCAGCGCCTCCTTCAGGATCGCCTGCAGATCCGCTTCTTCGGCAACCCGTTCCAGCTCCGACGCATCCCGTGGAATCTCTTCCAGGGTTCCCACGAACCGTCCCGCAGCCCACGCCTCCAGCGCAGCCTTCAAGGCGTTCCGCAGGCCGAGCCGGCCTGTATCCGGCAAACGGCTTTGCATCAACCCGTCCGCTTCCGGAACCTCGCCCACAACGCCACGGCCTTCGTGCTTCTGAAACGTGCCGTCGTAGTCCACAGTATAGAAGACGGCGCCTTCCTCCGATACATCCAGCTCCAGCATCAGGACACGCACGATAAACGGCGACCGGAACACCTCGTCGAACGCCGTCTTGACCGCGGGACCCAGGCCGAAGTGTACGATCTGCTGCAGGTTCACGTCCTGCTCGGAATAATTGAACCCGATCACCGACGCGAGGTCCACGGCGGACTGCCGCAGCTTTTCGATGTCGGCCGGATGCCCAAGCGCCGCCATACCGATGCGGTCGTAAACTTCGAAGATTTTCTGTTGCCCCCGACCCAGCGTCAGGAGAAGGGCGCCGTCCCGATAGGCCAGACCCACAACCGGGCTCCCGCCACGGAGCTGGTCCTCTATATATTCCCGCCGGTTGGCTACCGCCTCCGCCCATCGATAGGGTTCGTCGAGCATCATCCCTCAGCGCCTCCAGGTCCCTCAACCCGGGCAATATACCGCTCGTAGGACGCCCGCAGGTCCTCCTCGGACACGGCGCGGAGTCCGTCGGCCGAGATGGTCTTCACCGTGGGCAATACGCCGGCGTCCCGCTCGTACCTCCCGGTGGCGGCATCGTATTCCGCGGCCGTATGCAGCAGGCGCAGGGCCATTCCGAGGCTCTCGCTCCGGTCCAGCTCAGCAAACGGACGCTCGCCCCACTGGTTATTGTAGAACATCGCGCCCCGGATGGCTGCCGCGCCCGATCCCGTGGTGGCAAAATCGGCGCTTTCGAACTGCGCACCCAGCACGTCGTAGAAATAAATCTTGCCGCGGCTGTCCTGCCGGTCGAACGTGGCGAAAATGGGGATCACCGGCCCGATGCCCTGCATGGCCATCGGCAGGTTGTCGCGGATCAGGAGGGAAAGGCGCCGCAGTTTGGCCGCCAGGCTCATTTCCTGCAACTGCCGTCGCCGGTGATATTGAAAGGTGTGTTCGAGGATGCGGGCGATTTCGTACGCCATGGCCGGCGAGCCGGAAATGGCCATCACCGAAAACGCGTCGATATCGATGACCTTGTCGGCGCGGTCGTAAAGCACGGTGTGGCCGGCCGTGGCACGGCGGTCTCCCGCAATGAGGACGCCATCCCGGTAGCGGAGGGCCAGGATGGTCGTGCCCTCGGTGGGCTGAAACGGAAGGTCCGCCGCGCCGGCGGGCGCGCTTTCCTTCAGGTCGGCGCCGGGCAGCCGGTATCCCTCCGCCTTGAGCAGATCCAGAAAATCCCCACCCGCGCCCATAGGCTCACTCGCCCGTTCGCTGGCGGTAGCGTCGCGCCTGATTCGGGTCCACGCGGCGCATCCGGCGCAGCAAATCGCGGGTATCGGGGCGATCCACGTCCGGACGGGACGGCCCGTCGTCTCCGTCGTTCGGCCCCCCGTCGGGCGCTTCCGGCCGCCGGGTCCGCCGTTCAAAACCTGCCAGGTCTCTCTTCATAGCCACTTCCTCCTTGTGTCCGTTCAGGGACACCGGAGCGATCCCCCGAACGGCTGCCATACAGGTTACGCGACCCGCGGTCCATCTTCAAGCGCGTTCAGGAACTCCTCCAGTCTATCGGAGCGATCCAATGCCCTATTATAATACGCGACCTTCTCCCCATCAACCAGATCCTTCATATCCACGGAACGCTGTTCGCCGTTCCGGAGGAAGACGATCCGGTCCCAGTTGACCGATTTGACGTCGTGGCCGAATTTCTCCAGGCATCGCCCCCGGAACCAGGCGCGCGTGTCAGCAGGCGGCACGGACATGGCTTCCTCGATCCGTTCGTCGTCAATGAGCCGGACCATCTTGCCCTGCTCCTCCAGCAGAAAATACAGCCCGGCCTCCCGGTCCACGTTGTGGTATTCCAGGTCCTGGCTCTGGAGCCAGGCCAGGTCGTCCGGTTTTTCCCAGGAAAGCCCCTCCGCCTCGCGAAAGCAATCCAGCAGCCACTTTTTGCTGACCCAGTCGCAGACGCCCGCCATCGCCATGGGGTCCCGTTCGAGGCCGTCCAGCATCTCCTCCCATGCATTGAGGACCCAGTCCGTTTCCACGTCCCGGCCGCCGAACCGCTCTCCGGCCAACGCCAGGTACATGCGCTGCACCTCTACGGCCGGAACCAGGCGGCCGGTCTTGCGATCCAGCTCCACCAGCCACTGATAACTCTGGTCGCGAGACACGTCCTTGAGCGCCGCAACCGGATCCTTCAGGACCACGTCGGGCAGATCGTCCCGTTCAACCAGCGCGATCACCAGCGCGGTGACGCCAACCTTCAGCGCCGTGACGTACTCGGACATATTCGCGTCGCCCAGGATCACGTGGAGCCTGCGGTACCTGCCGGCGTCCGCGTGCGGTTCGTCACGCGTGTTGATCAGCGGGCGCTTGTGCATGGTGTCCACGCTGGCGATCACCTCGAAGAACTCGGACCGCTGCGAAAGCTGATAGACGGGCGCCCGGTCGCCGCGTTCCACGCCCATCTTGCCCGCGCCCCCGTAAATCTGCCGCGTAACCAGGAAGGGAAGCAGGCCCTTCACGATCCGGTCGAACGGCGTCGCGCGGTCCATCAGGTAATTCTCGTGACACCCGTAGCTGTGGCCTTCGAAATCCGTATTGTTCTTGTAGATCCGCACCACGCCCTCGGACAGCATCTCCGTGCGCCGCCGCGCGCAGATGTCCACGATCCGTTCGCCCGCCCGGTCCTGGGCCACGAGCTCGAAGAGGCTGAGGCACTCTCCCGTGGCGTATTCCGGATGGGTATGGTCGTTGTAAAAGCGGGCGCCGTTGCGGATAATCAGGTCGCTCTTCAACTCTTCGAGCGGCACCTTTCGCTGACGGTCCTTCTGAAGATGGACCTTCTCGTCCGTATCGTTCAACAGGGATTCCACTTCAAAGCCCCGCACGTCCCTGCGGGGGTTCTCAAGCTGATAGTCCCACAGAGCCGTAAACTCACCCGTGAGGTAGCACCGGATCAGCTGCATCGACTCCTCCACCACGTCGATCCGGTCCACGCCGTCGATTGTGATCCCGTACTCCGTTTCAAGGCCGAAAAGTCGGTTCATGGACTGCGCTCAGACTCCTGAGGAAGAATGCGGACCAAACCCGTGATCCACTCCAAAAGGAAGAAGGAAAAAGGAAGAAGGAAAAGTCGAGAAGGATTGAAAACTCTTAATGACGACATTCCCGCCCGCCGTGTCGTTGTTTCTGGTTTTCCCTTTGTGTCCCTTTGTGCCTTCGTGTCTTTGTGTGAAGACGGTCTTCCAGTCTTGCACCCTCTCTCCTGGTAGGAGAGAGGGCCGGGGAGAGAGGTGCGGCTTTTATACGATCCGATGACGCCGGCGGTTGGTCTCGCGTCCGGGGCGAACGGGGGAAGCGCGTACGACGTTTTCAGGATCGTAATCCAGGAGCTTGAGCCAGTCTTCCGTGTTGTCCGTGGGCGGGAAGATCTCGTTCTCCGTGTATTCGGTCTCCACCGCCTGGAGCAGGTCGTCCCGGGATATGCCCTCTTCACGCCCGGACGCGATGGAGCGGCGGATGGCCATCTCTTTCGCGCGCCTTACAATGGATTCCATAATCGCCCCGCTGGCCAGGTCCCCCCGGCGGAGGACGTCCTTGCGGCCGCTTCTAAGGGTCACCTCGAGAAACCTCGTATGGTCCCGTTTCGAGAAGATCTCTTCCGCCGTTCGCGCGACGAGGGTCTCCACGGCCGCGGCGCTGTCCCCGTCGTGTTCCTCCAGCGTCTTCCGGTCGATCGGGAGATTGGGCGTCAGATAGATCTTGAGGATGTCGAGCGCGCCATAGCGGTCCGGACGCCTCACCTTGATCTTCCGGTCGATCCGTCCCGGCCGCAATATCGCGGGATCGATCAGGTCGGGGCGGTTGGACGCCAGTATGATCACAACGTCCTGCAGCGACTCGATGCCGTCCATCTCCGAACAGAACATCGGCACAACGGTATTCGAAATGCTGTGCGACCGCATGGCGCGGCGGGTGCCGAGAACGGACTCCGCCTCGTCGATGAATACCACGGGCAGGTACCCCTGCTTGCGCTTTTCCCGCGCCCTGGAGAAGATCTCCCGGATCTGGCGTTCGGACTCGCCCAGCCACATATTGAGGATTTCCGGCCCCTTGATGTTCATGAAACATTCCTTCAGGTCCAGACCGGCCTCCTGCTGGGCCTGCTTGACGAGGTTGTAGGCGGTCGCCTTGCCGATGAGCGTCTTTCCGCAGCCCGGCGGGCCGTAGAGCAGGAACCCCTTGGGAACGCTGTACTGGAACCTGGAGAACAGGTCCGGATGCAACGCCGGCATTTCGATCGTATCCTTGATGGCCTGGATGGCCTCGTCCTGGCCGCCGATCTTCTCCCAGGGCAGGTTCGGAATCTCTTCAAGGAAGTAGTCTTTCGCCTCTTTTTCGGGCATGCGTTCCAGCGCCACGCGGTAATTCGGGTCCACGCGGACCTCGTCGCCCGTCTTCAGGGACGCCTTCACGAGGTCGCTCGATCGCGACAGCACCGTGACCTGGCCGCCTGGCTCCTGTCCGACCCGCAGCCGGCCGTCTTCCAGCACGTCGGATATCTTCGCGACCTGGCCGGAACTCGAAAAGCCCAGGTCGCCGACGATGGCGAACGCGTCGTTGACGAGTACCCTTGTGCCCACCTTCAGCGCCTCCTGTTCCAGGCGCGAATCGACGTTGGCGAAGTACTCCGATCCGCCCACGCTGATGTACGCCACGCCGTCGCGGGGGGCTTCCAGCAGCGTGCCCACGCGGTTGGCCGGCGCCGTCACCTTCTCCAGCGCGGCCTCCATCTCCACAATGGTCCGCCTGGCCTCCTCGAACGTGATCTCGTCCTCCTGAAGCTGCCGGCGGAGATGGTAGAGCAGAGGACGCCGTTTGTCCTTTTCATCCATCGACATCAGAATCTGATCGATAATGGACAGGGACCGGAACGTGTGCTGCATATCCACGTAGTCCTGCAGAAAGTCATCCGGCGACTTTCGCTGGCGAGATCCTTCGTTCTGGCCGTTGATGGGACTCACCTCCGGAATCCAGGGGTTTGCGAACCCTAATCGTCCATCTCACGTTTGAAGGTCAGCTTCATTTTTGCGCCTGCGTTCTCCACCTTGACGTTGCCCCTCACCACGGTGACATCCACTTCCTTGAACGTCATCTTGATTTCATGTCCGATGACGATTCCCCGGTTCACGTCGATGGTCCATTTGCCCTTTCCCTGGCCCGTGCCTTCCACCATAATGGACACCGCGTTGGAGAATATCCAACCCCGGTACCGCATCTGCCGGGTCTCGTCGATGAGGGCGACCCGGCGGCCCTTCTTCTTCGCCAGCCGCTTCAGAACGTAGACGCTGTTGATCTCCACCGAACCTTTGTCCTGCAGCGCCGCGATGGGGATCTCGTGGCGGCGAATCCCGTTCCACGAATCTCCCGATCCGACCTCCCTTTTGGGCAGGACCGGGTGGATTTCCGGCACCCAGAGCTGCTGCAAATCGGTGATCGCGGCTTCGCGGCGCACCTCGTACGGCTTGAAACCGGGTTTGAATCCCGTTACGTCGCCCGTTGCCGTTACGTTCCACGAAAACGTCCTGCCGTTGAACATATCGAGCAGATACGGAAAGTTGGTCTCGCTGATCTGAACGCGGTCCTCCATGACCGTACTTTCGGCGTTCCGGACCGTCGCCGTGACGGTCGCGGCGGCCGCTCCGATCTCGGTGACCGCTTCCCTGCTTTTCCATTTTCCGTAGGTCCGCACGTCGACCGTTCCGGACGTCTTGTCGTCGTCGATCAGGTCGGCGCGGCCGCTGTAGTATTCCAGCGTCCATGAATTCTTGTAAATATTCGATTGCCCTGCCTTGTAGACGAAATTGAGCGCCACCTTTTCGCCGTACGCCGCGCCCGTGGGAACGACCAGGGCAAATGAGATCATCATGTAGAGAAAACGATACCGGAACATGGTTGCCTCCTTTGACCAAGATCAAAAAACGACCAGGATTAAGCAGGATTAGATGCGGATTAAACAGGATTAAAACCAGGTGCAGAACACAACAGAATAAAAAGCAAGACCCGACCAGAACATTCAAGGGCGGCGATGTTGCATAAGTATAGCCCGGTGTTTTCGGAATGTCAACCGGTACCGGGATTAGAAACAGATCAAAACCGGACCAGGATTGTGCAGGATTGCAACCAAAGGCAGGATTAAACAGGATTAGAGGCAGAGTCAAAACCGGACCGGGATTGTGCAGGATTAGAATCAAGAGCAAAACCGGACCGGGATTGTGCAGGATTACAGGCAAAGGCGGGATTAAGAAGGATTACAAGCAAGAGCAAAACCGGACCGGGATTGTGCAGGATTAAAACATAACCCTACGTGCCAATATAGAGTGAGACAACTCCCCCTCCGAGTTTAATGTCGTAAAATGGGCGGAGAGGAGAGCAAGAGATGAGGTCAAGAATCGATGTAGGAGACAACGGCAGCAAGGGGTCTCTGGTTGTGGAGGTCC
>CAZKDZ010000224.1:0-7246 GCA_964551635.1 uncultured bacterium
CATTACGTTATCCAGATCGTCTCCGTCCCAGGCGCGGCCGATGCCGGCGAAGACGGAACCGAAGAGCTGATCGGAGTAAATGGGTCCGGTCTGCCGATCCATCCGCGTCCGGATCGGGAAGCGGTACGCGGCGCGAAACATGGCTGTCCTGCGGCCTTCGAGGCTATAAAAGGTATATCCCTTCATATAGGGCAGGCCGCCCAGGAAAAAATCGAAGTAGTCATCCACTTCACTGTCGATCAGCCCGCCGTAGAATCGCAGGCCCAGTGAGGAGCGCCCGGGCCCCATGGGCAGGTATTCGCTCCAGCTCAATGTAAACCGGTTGAAAAAGTAGCGGTCGAACGTTTCGATCAGAAGGGACGAGTCTTCCTTGAACCCGCTGATGAAATAGTTGAACTGACGGTCGTAGCGGATCCACATCTCCCTTCCGGCCCGGGGGTTGATTTCCCGGTCTCTGGTTCGGCTGATATTCCGCAGGGAATACCTGAACGCGAATTTGAACCCATGGTGCGTGGTTGCGCCCAGGCTTACTTCGTCCATGCCGTTGAAACGGGCGACGTCCTGGTCGGTGGATGACAGGTTGTAGATGAATCTGGCGTCCAGGCGGCTGCCCGTGCCGAGCTTTTGTTTCGCGCCGAATTCAACGCCGGAAATTGTGAACGTCTGGCTGAAGATGCGGAAATTCTCGTCACGGTTGAGAACATCGTCTTCTTCGTGACGCACGGCTCGATAGGCTTCCAGAAAGACCGTCGGGCGCCAGCGACGGTATTCGTAGACCGCAAAGAGATCCAGGTCCCTGTCTCGGGCGGCCATGGCGCCTACAAGGAGGGACTGTTTGTTGAGAACGTCGTTGGATCCAGCGAAGATGCCCAGTTTCACCTTTCCCGCATCCACGGCAACGCGCGGATAGAACGAGGTCGTTGAGAATTCATTGCCGTAGGTCCGGCTGTTCGGAAAGGGATCGCCCTCAACGGCGGTGGCGGTCGACCGCCCGGATTCCGGTTGAAAGACGCCGGCTGCGACCGGCTCCCATGCGCCTTTTCCGGAAAGGGTCCGAATCTCATAGCCGTCGGCGCCGTAATGGGAGAAGGCGATCCGGTGGTCCCTGGGATTGACGTGGGGTTGCAGGGCGCCGCCCAGAACGCGGGTGATGCGATGCGCGGACCCGTCCGTCAGGCTGAAGTGGTAGAGATTGAAAATGCCGTCCTGATCCGAGGAGAAAACCAGTCCCGCGCCGTCGGGACTCCAGCACGGGTCGCGGTCCGTGCCCGAGGAGGCGATGACGGTATTCAAATGTCCGCCGCCCGCGGGGACGATCGCGATATTCCGTGCGTGGTCCGGACGGAAGACCGAGCAGGCGAGCTTCGAACCGTCGGGCGACCAGCGGGGCGTATAGACCTGAGAGCCGTCGTCGAACGACGTGAGCCGGCGGACACTGCCGTCCTCAACGTCCATCACGGCCAGATTTGTCGAGCCGCGGCCGTTCACGACGAATGCGATCTGTCTTCCATCGGGCGAATACGCAGGGTGACTGGCGCGGAGTCCATGGGTCAGACGACTCTGGTTGGGCGGCAGTTTCAGTGAAAGACCAAGTGTCGCTCTGGTTTTTTGAAACAACCCTTGTCCCCGCGACATGGTCGGGTCCACCGTATAGAGATCCCAGAACCTGGAGCCGTTTCTGTCCGGTGGACTGTGTCGCGCGAAAATCAGGCCGGGCCCGTCCGGCGACCAGTCCGGAGCGGTGTCGGCGCCGCCGGCGAGCGTTTCCGAAGAACTGTCGGAAAGGGTATGTACAACCAGGGCGGTGCGCCCGAAGTCGCCGCCCCGATTGGACAGATATGCCAGTTGTCGACCGTCCGGCGACCAGCGGGGGTGGAGATTGAAGTACCCCCTGGCGTGCAGGATTTCGCCGTCTATCAGGCGTCCTTCCAATTCCGACTCCTGTGCCCCGTACCTTTCTTCGAGGGCGGCGACCCAACGTCGATGGAGCTCTCGTCCCGAAATGCCGATCGCGCCGCGGACAGCTGAATCGAAGTCTGTCCGCCAGAGCCTGGTCATATTGCTGTAGATCTTCGGCAATTTGTCCTCGCCGAAGGTGTTGACAATAAACAGGGTCAGGGAGTAGCCGTGGTCGTAGACTTTTTCGAGTCCAAGACCGGTCTTGGAGCCGAACACGCCCATTTCGTCATACGTTAGGAGTCGATCCTTCAAGGTGGCCATGCGCAGAATCATGTCGCGGTGGGAGTCCCAGCGATCGTATTGAACGCCCGGCGCCATGAATTGCGCGGTGCCTTCGGCAAACCAGGGCGGTACGATCGTAAGGGGAACGGCGTAGGATGCAAAAACGTCGGGGTATCCCGTGAGAATATCGTCGCGGCGCTCTTCGTTCTGGTACCCCAGATAGTGGAAGTAAACGGCGGGGAGGCGCCGGGGACCCTTGCGCGCTGTCTGCAGCGCAACGATATGGGTGAATTCATGCGCGATTACGTTTTGGAGCCAGTTGGTGTCGCCGCGTAGTTCGAATTCCAGGTTGGATGCCCAGATTTCCATGGTGTTATGGTAATAGAAGGCCACACCATTGGCGTAGTCGTCGGTGTCCTTCAGAATCAGCCGTACTTTTTCGTCGGGCGTGAAACCATAGAACGTCGTGACCGGACCGTACACGGTTTCAGCAACCTTCGCGGCGCGGCGGGCAAAGTCCGCGAGGCCCTGGTGGTAATAGATCTTGAAATGGTCGGTCTCCAGCACCTCCCAGCGCAGTTCGGGATGGTTGGCGTCGAACTGGGCGCCGGCCGGCACGGACGCGGACAGCAGAAGGGCGAGGGAGATCCTGAAGATCATGCCGGATGACCTACCCGATCGTGTGTGATTGCACCTCTGCCGATCCCATTGTATATGCATCGTAGCCATCAGACGTCTATTTGATAATCGCGGTTTTGACGAAGCGCACTTCGGATCGGTCCTCCGAAATGGCTTCCACGCGGCAAACGTAGAATCCGCTTGGATACTCGCCCGTGTTCCAGCGGAGTTCGTTGTCCGTTCGAGGCGTTGGATTCTCCATGGTCATCCGTTCGACGATTTCCCCCAGCGCGTTGAAAACGGCAACCTGGATACGGGCGCTCTTGCCAAGGAAAAACCGGATCGTAGCCGACGCCCCGCGGACGGGATTGGGGTAGCAGTAGACCTTGTCCGGCGGCAGCAGCAGCGACGTGGTCTCCGGCGGCGGGTCGCTGGGCAGCGTGAGCAGGCGACCCGCGTTGCCCGGTCCGCCGCCCGCCTGGCTCCATACGAGATGATTTCCCGTAAAATGGGCGTCGAAGTCCTCGATGTGCCAGAGATGCGCCGCTCCTTCCGTGGTGAAGACAACCAGTTCAAGGGTGCCGTCGCCGTCCAGGTCGTCGGTCAGGGGGGAGGCGTGCACCGGTCCGGACACGGGAAGGGGAAAAGACGGCAGGATAGAGCCGTCGGCGCCAAGGCTGTAGACCAACCCGCCCCTCGTGGCCACGAATATGTCCGGATCGCCGTCCAGGTTGATGTCGGCAAGCACGGGCGGCGCGGATATCAGACCGGTCTCGTCTTTGAGCGGAAACGCGAGAGGCGTATCGGCCTGGTGAACGCCATTGAAGCGCACCACCCAGAGGCGACCCTCGCCGCCGAAAAGCACCTCGATGTATCCGTCCTCGTCGAGGTCACCCAGCACAGGCGCGGATCCTGCGCCCCCCGGTACCGGCACGCTCTGTGCCGTCATACTCGCCCTGGAGAAGACGGATACCACACCGTCCGCGTCCAACGTGACGATTTCATCTGAGCCGTCCCGGTCGAGGTCGCCCAGTACGGGGGCCCCCACAACGTGTCCGGAGAGATCGGCCACGTGTTCCACCTGTCCATCGGCTTCCGCAATGAAGAGCCCGCCCCGCCCCGCCAGTGCGACGAGCTCGTTTTCCGGATCGGCGTCCACGTTGCCCGCCGCCAGACCGGCGACGGGTTCCGCCCCCACTCGCGCAACACCTGCATTCGCTCCCGCCAGGTTGCCCCAGGTGACCTCGCCGCTGGACCATCCCCAGATGTCCACGCGCGCGTCCCCGAAACTGGCAACAAGGGGCGCACAGGAGATCTCGCGCGGCGGGCCTGCCGGCGAAACGGCAGTATTGCCGCGGCTCCAGAGGACCGGCGTGTGGTCCCTCGCGTAGATGAAATCGTCTTCGCCGTCTCCATCGATGTCACCAACGGCGGGCGTGAAGGACGTGAAGAACGGGAACGCCGCGTCCAACGCGGGTACGCCTGGATTCCCGGAGAGAGACAGCGGCAGGCCTTTTCCGTCCGATGGCGTCTCGACGGGGCCGCCGCTGCGCAGTACCTCCTTGACGCCGTCGCCATTCAGGTCGATCGCGCGGGGGGCCTGCAGCCCGACGTTCGGCAGTCCGGTTGCGGGCCAGGCATCCTGCTGGTAATCAAAGGTGATTGCCACGTCCATCGTATCGGCGGGCGGGCTGAGAATCTGAATTGAAATGCCGGTAGGATAGTTCAGGTTGCTGTGGGTCGAGGGCACGGTATCCGGTCCGAAGCGTGTGGCATTTCCTGCGTAAAACGGATCCCGGGAGCCGCCTTCTATGGCATCCAGACTGATGATGCCCGCCTGCACGATCCGGTCCGCGGCGTTGTTGCCGATATCCTCCAGGCCGTCCGCCTCCTCCAGCGAGATTCCGCGTCTGTATTGCCCCGGGCGGACGAGGTACCGTGGATTGCTGTTGACGGCCGCGTCGTCGCTGGCCTGGATGACGGCGTCGTCGATATGCCAGATCAGGATACCCGAGCCTGGAATGAAGGCATCGTAGTCGTCCACGGAGAGCCAGACCTGCTGTCCCTCTGCGAACTCGATGTTCGGCTTCCGCCCGTGTACCGCGAGTCTGGATATGCGGTTTTCCAGGAGAAAGTATTCGGTGGCGCTGAAGGGGACCCTGACCGCGCGAGCCAGGTCGGAATCCGCGACATGCGGCGCTACCAGCCGCACGGTATCGTTTCGCGTGACGACCTTCGGCTCCAGCCATCCCAGGCGGATGCGGGACCACGCGAGGAGGCGGCTTGGGACGAATCCGATGAGCAGACTGTCTGCGGGTTCTCCGGTCAGAGGCTGAAGGTCCAGGCGGGCCGCTGACGCTACAGCGCCCGGACCACCCGTATCCAGCGGGCTCCAGTCTCCCACAGCAGGGAGCTCATCTTCGAAATTAGACAGCCCCGGCAGCCCGAGCTGGTGGGCGAAGAAACGAACAAGAGTGCCGTTCAGTCCACCCCTCCCGTCCGTGCTGACGGCTTCGGGAAGCAACATTCCGTTGCGAACAACCGTCCCACCGTCGTCTACCGCGATCGGTCCGTCCACAAAACGATCGAGGTCTTTCCCGGACACGAATGCGGAAGGTATGTCATTGATGGCCTGCCCGCCTGCCTCAGCGCCAAGCCCGGCGTGAAAGACCACGTACGCCTGGAACGCGGAAAAGTCCAGGTTCGCTCCTTCCGCGGAGTCTGCGGCCACGATGCCGTCGTGAAAAAGCTGCGTGATTCTCTGGGCGATTTCGGTCCGGGTACGTCCGTTGCCGTATTCCTTGAGGGGCCTGTCGATGACGTAGCTCCCATCCGCTTCCTCCGGGTATACGGTGTAGTCGATTTCAAGTTGGCCGTCGGATATTTCCAGATAGTAGTTGCGCAGGGCCTGGAGATGGGCTTCAAAGAAGGATCTGTCGTGCGGGGGTGCGTCGAAAGGGTAGGTATAGTCGTCGCGGACCGAATCGAATGTCCGGAGGTCGAAAGCGCCGTTTCCACTTGTGGTCGCGTCGTCGGGGTCTTCCACGGTAAATGAGACCCGGACAGCCAGGATGCGCCATGTTTCCCCGGGAGCCGTAGCGGCAGGCGGAGAAAAGACAAGACCAAAAAAGCAAATGGCGAGAAGGAACGACGATGTCGTCCGCTTCTGCACGATTTGCAATACGTGTTCGGGTTTAACCCGCCGCAACCACACGATGGTTTTCGACCCTGTGAGATGTCAAACGAGAAATCGCGGAAGGATACGACGTCCCATCGATCTAGAAAGAGAATCCGCCAGTGAAGCGAAAGACATTGCGGAGGGCGGAATTGCTCCTGGCGAAGTACGAGAGATCGAACGACGCCCAGTTGTATTTGAGGCCCAGGCCGAAGGTCGGGCTCTTCCGGTCGCCGTCCTGATCGTGGAAATATCCCGTTCGCAGGGCGAAGGCGGATTCATCGGAAAGGTTGTATTTCCATTCGATGCCGGTATGGTAGTCCATATCCTCGAGTTCTTCACTGCCGTTGCGGTCGCTCCAACCCGTGACAAACGAAAAAAAGCCCCTGTCGGCAAGGGGTTTATAGATGTCGGCGGCGAAGAGTACGGTTGAATTCCCTTGCTGTAGCGCCGTGTAGGCGATTCCGATGGTGAAGTTCTGTGGCAGCGGATCGGCCTGGTCCGCATCGATAAACGTTATATTCGGCCCAACGTTTCGCAACGCCCACGCGAGCGTGAATCGATCGGAGGTCTTCCACATGAAACCCAGGTCGCCCGCGAATGATGTACCTGCGCCTTTGCCCTTCTCAATGCCGGCGCCCTGACTGGCCAGCTTTTCATGAATGAATTTCATGGTTGCGCCCACAGAGACGTTTTTCACGACGTAGGTCCCATAAGAGACCGCCACGGCCAGGCCAAAGCTCGTGAACTTGCCAAGGTCCTGTCCCTGCGAGTCGGTACGGTGCTGCGACCCGAGCGAGGTATAGATCAGGCTGAAGCCCAGGTTGCCCACGCCTTCGACGGGTTGGGTGTAAGCACCGAACGAGGTGAAGATGTCGCTGGCCAATGAGGGAACGGGCTTGTACATCGTTGTGCTCATGTGCCTGTTTGTGTCGTCCGCCAGGCCTGCCGGATTGTAATAGGTGGCATTGGCGCCGTCGGCAATGGCAATATAGGCTTCACCCATTCCAGCCGAACGCGCGCTGGGCTGGAACAGAAGAAAGGGCGCCGCGGCCTGGCTCTCGGGCGTTGCCCACAACGCGCCGGGAAACGTGAATGCTACGGCCGGCATGATGACCACCAGGCACACGCACATCAGGTTGTTCTTCATGGGGTTCGGCTCCTTGAGGTGTAACGGCTTTCCATTCGCGCGACTAACAGTCCGTTGATAAAGTCGCTCTGCAGGCGAGGCCTGGTGTCCCACCCCTTGATTCGGCGAGGGAGCGCAACGCA
>CAZKDZ010000225.1:0-37148 GCA_964551635.1 uncultured bacterium
GTGGGGCGTCTGGTGAACCACTCGGCGTGGTACGTCTGGCGGTTTCCGATGAGTATGGGTGCGAAAGACGCCTTCGATATCACCGGCACGGCCGGCCGGATGCCGATTCGTACCCGATCTTCCAGTTCGGTTCCGTCCGTCAGCCGCGCCACCAGGCGCAGGATTGCGGTGGTGTCGGCCAGGGTGCCGGGCGTCCAGGAATACCGGATATTCGATCCCGCCGGACCACCTGCGATCCGTGTCCAGGATTGAGGATCTTCTCCCGTGCCCGAGTACAGTTCGTAACCGGCAACGTTGGTTCCATCGGCCCTGGCGACGATGTCGACGTTGCGCCTGGCGCCGTCGTCCGTCCGCGGGTGGTCGAATTGCACGACTGGCGGATCGGTCCACCCCGTCGTTCTTTCGAGCAATTTCAACCCATCGATACGGCCGGCGCCACTGCTGCTGTCCCAACCCTCCTCCCCGACGTCGATCACGGACGCGGTGAGCAGCGAGCGGACCTGCCCGGCGGTGAGCTCGGGACGACGGGAGAGTACAAGCGCCGCCAGGCCGGAAATATGGGGCGCCGCGAAGGACGTGCCGGAGGCGTGTGCGTAACGGTTCCCCGGTAGGGTGGTAAGCGTGCCGGAACCGGGCGCTACGAGGTCCAGCGGGACCCCAAGGCTGCTGAATGCCGCAATCCGGTCTCGCGGCGCCGTCGCGCCCACCGCGATGGTTTCGTCCATCGCGGCAGGGTAGGAAAGGCCGAATTCACCGCTGTTTCCCGCGGAAGTGACAAGGACAAGGCCGTTCGCGGCCGCATAGCGCAGCACGTCGCGGATGAGGAACGCGCTTTCCGGACCACCCCAGCTCATATTGATGACATGCGCGCCGTTTTCCACGGCATATAGTATGGCGGCGGCGAGGTCGTCTTCTTCGAGAAAGGTAAGATCGGATTGCAGCGTAACGCCCGCGCGAAGTGACATCAGCACGGCGTCCGGCGCGACGCCGGCGATGCCCACGCCGTTGTCTGTTACGGCCGCGGCAATGCCGGCAACACGGGTACCGTGGCTGGATTCGTCCATGGGGTCGTTATCGGGCGTGAGGTAGTCTCCCTTCGCCGGGAGCGTCGGGGTGTGGGTGAAATCCCACCCGCGAATGTCGTCCACGTACCCGTTGTTGTCGTCGTCGATGCCCGGCCGTCCGGATGCTTCAGCGGTGTTGATCCAGATATTGTCTGCCAGGTCTTCGTGGGTATAGTCCACGCCGGAATCGATGATGGCGACAACGACCGCCTGTTCCGCCGGGGGCAGACCATCCAGAAGGACCTGCCACCTGATCTGATCCAGACCGTACTGATCGGGCAGTCGGGGGTCGTTTGGCGCGTCGTGGTGGGAAAAGAGGTGGACGGGCTGTGCGTAGAGGACGTCCGGATGCTCCGTGTAGGCGGCCGCGGCTTCCACGGGACTTGCGCCAGGATCAATCTCGAGGCGGTACACCTGCGCCAATCCCAGGGCGCGTTTGGCCGGGACCCCGGGTGGCTGAAACACGGGTTCCGGCGCGCCGGCGCCAAACCGCATATGTAGGCTTGCCAGACTTTCTGCGGCGGTTTTGGCCGCCGCCGACCTGAACCTGACAAGAATCTGTCCCGGAGAGTACGCGGGTTGCGACGCGGCGGAACTGAAGGTGGGAAACAATATCAAGACTTGCAATATGGCGGATATCGTTTGCATCCGGATGGTTCGATTCAAGGTCCGGCTCCAGGATTGTGACGTTTCGTTACCCTGCAAATCCGATCCGTCTTTTTTCGGCGGCCTCATCGTTATGGACGGGATACGGGGCCGGAGGTTCCGCCTATATCGACTGACGATCGGATAACGCTCAGGCGTCTTTCCGGTCCGTGCTTCCCGGGAGTGCGGCCACGAGCGCGGCGGACGGAAGCAGAATCAGGGAGACGCAGGCCAGCGCGAACCCCATGGATGTCATATCGGCAAAAAGACCAATGACCGGAAGCATAAGGCCCGAAACGCCCCATGCGAAACCCATCACCAGTCCCGTGGCCGTACTGGCGTGCTGCGGCAGAATGCGCTGCGCGAGTACGATATTGGTTGTGGCGCCAAGGTCGAAAATGAACCCGGCAAAAAGAAAACACACGAGCGAGACAGGTCCGGAGGTGAAGCAGAAGACAACGTAGAAAACCGTTGAGAATGCGCACGACCAGCCCAGAAGCTTGCGGGGCGCCACACGGTCACCGAGATATCCGCCGGCCAGACGGCCAAGGGTGGCCGCGATCAGATACGCGGACAACACCCATCCGATTTTGGAGATGTCCCACATTCTTTCGTGGCCGAGTATGGAGATGAAGCTCACGCAGGCCGCGTGTACCAGAGATCGAAATACGGCGATAGCATACAGGATCCAGAGCGGACGCATGGCCGCCGTCCGGAAGAACGCATAATTGATGCGGACGGGTTTCGTCGTAATTTCCGGCGGAGCCGCGCCACCGGACATGCGGAAGAGCACGGCTGTGGCAACCAGACAGGGGAAGATAACGATCCACAGGGAATCCAGACCGAATCGAGAAACCACCTGCGTCCCCGTGACGGGAGCAATGGCCATGCCCAGCGGTCCGCCGGTGAGGAAGACGGCCATTGCAATATTGGATCGTCCGGGCATGGAAGACGTCACCATACCACCGGCCGTGGGATGGAAGAGAGAGGAACCCAGCGAGGCCAGAATCAGAAAACCGGCCAGCACCGCCACCGTCGGCAACGTACCGATTGCGGAAACGCAAAGGCCGCACGCAAGCACACCGAGCGCGGCGAGACGCACGCGATTGGTCCGATCGCCGATGTAGCCCATAAACGGTTGCGGGATATTGCCGAAGAGAGAAACCACCATGGGCAGGAGCGAAGCTTCCACCAGCGTAAGCCCGAACATTTCCTTGAATAGGGCCAGCAACGGAGGAAACAGGGTCATATAGAAATCAACGGTCGTATGCGCATAGGTAATCAGACAGACCCGCAGCATTGGACGTCGCGTTCGTTGCATCTGAGTCCCCGGTGACCGGCGGTGCGGTGAAATTGTGCGGGATCCTTCGAAAGGAAATGAGGTGAGGCGAGAGGCCTACGCGAGACCCGCGCGTTCGAGAACGACCTCTCCGATTTTGTCGTGGATTCCCAGGGGTCCGGTGACCCTGAACGCGACGCCCGGAAAACGAGCCGCGGCCCGTTCAACCATGGCGGGAATGTCGCGCGTGGCGTGGCGACCGGGCGAGAGCATGTAGGGGTGAACGACAACCTCGGCTGCGCCGTCGCGAATACAGGCTTCCACACCTTCTTCCAGTGTGGGCCGGGCGAGTTCCATATGCGCGATGTGCACGATGAGCCCCGGACGTTTCCGCCTTATGACTCCCGCAACGTCTTCCAGCATACGATTGGCTTCGTCCAGGGTCGAGCCGTGATCGACAATGAGAAGAGCTTTGGACATAATGATTTGACGCTCAGAAGTGTTCGAGATCAACTGCGGACCATTCCGCCGTCAACGTCTGCGCGAGAACCCGCGTTGTTTCCGCCATCCGTATCAGCGGGAAGAGATCAGAAAGAACATCAGGCATCGCGGACGCCGCATGTGTGCCTTTCCGGGCGTGGATACTACCGCCCATCCGCTTCAGCGCAATCACGGGAAGCCGAGTGCAGGAACCGGCGCCAATTGCAGGTTCTGAATTCCGATTCAATCTTCCCAGCGTTTGAATCCGGTGTGGACAACCTCAAACGCGTCACCCGGTTCAAAGTCGTAGCGGAATCCTTTTGAATAATCCAGGTCGTCCACCATACCGCGGATGAAATTTTCATCGCCGACCCGGATGAGCGTCCTGTTGTTTTCGCGCTCGACGCTTCGGATCCGATAGCAGGCATCGCGTTCATTTTCGTTTCGGATGGAGATGTATGCGCCTGAGAGGGATCGGTCGGGTGGTGGTTCTGTTGTGTGGATGACCCCGGGCTCGCGGGTGGAGACGATGCCGGTCCAGGCAGCTTCCGACATCCGGATGCCGTGCGACTCTGTGCCGATGACGGTCCCGCCAACGAGCGTGGCCCATTGCGGGCCTTTTTTCGATTCTGCAAAGATCCCGAACCTGCCGTTGAAGCAAATGCGGCCGTCTATGTTCACGGAGCTGTGCCCGTCGCCGAAAATGACTGTGTGGATACATTCGTCCGGAAGGCGGACCCTCAGAGCACGGAGAGCGGGTCCGCCAGGGAGGTCAACCTCTTCAATTCGCACAAGATTCCGTTTTCTTCTGAATGCCTCGATGATGCTCAAATAGCCGGATTCGAGGGGCGGTTCACCCTCGTGGGCGACGATGCCATAGGTAAGCCGTCGGGGATTGCCGGGTTTGTTGCCAGGTGGATCTCCGTGACAGAGGGCAATCTCGCCAGGGGGATTTATCAGGTTCCATCGCAGGTGAACGTCGGTCGCGGCTCCGGGCCCGGATGATGAGGGGAGCGCCTGCCACGTATCGGTAATGGTCCAGTCGACGGAGACCGTCCCGGCTGCGGCTGCACAACGCTTTACGTCGTAAAGGTACTGGAAGCCGCTGCCTCTGTAGTTACGTACTTCGCCATCGTAAAATTCTCCGAACTTGACGTTTTCACCCGCGTAGGTGCCTTTGTCCTGCGGCGTCAACTCGAGGCCCCCGGTCCTGACGATCCCTTCGGCTGCGTGGAAGAGAAAGTGGTGTGAAGATCCGCCGGTGATCCGGAAGAGGTCTGCCGCATAGAAGTCCGTATCGGAAATGCGCACCAGCGCGCTCGTGCGGCGGTAGACCGAGCACTGCGGGTAGACGTCGGTGGATGAAACGGAAACCACCTGAGCATCTCCGGTGGTTGCGCAGAAGTCGAGCTTTCCGGAGTAGCCTCCTTTCTGTTTGCTTCGATCGACAAGCACCGTGTTGTGGGAGACGGTATGGCTGGTCCAGCCTGAGCGTTTCGGCCATACGCGCGCGTGTTCGGGATAGCCCAGGTCCGGCAGCAGGTCCAATCCGAAGGCGTAGAGGCCCAGATTCAATCGATCCGCATGCCCGTGGCCGGTGTTGCGGCCGTAATAGAGCCACAGGGTGCGTTCAGTGTCCTCCGCGCCGTCTCTGAGAAGTGCCAGCCCATACCCCGTCATCACGTCAGAATCGAGGCGGAAGGGCCCGTGCCGGGCTACGGCCTCTGCCACCCGACCCCGGATGGCTTCCGGATCCCCGCTGAAGATGCTGCCATGAATCCGTGTCAGGTCTCCGCCAACGAGGTGGTGCGCAGCCCTGGCGAAAATGGGATCGCCAAACAGCTCCAGGCCTTCCAGACATTGTTCGACGGTGAGACCGCAAAGGTTGGGGTTACCGGTCTGGCCCGTGTCGCCGATGTTTGGAATGTATCTGCCCAGACAGATCATGCGGATGTGGCCCAGGAACATCTGCCTGTACCGCAGGTATCGACGGATGTTGTGACGGGTGTACGAGCGCCGGCATCCAAGTGTACGGTCCAGATCGTTCATGCCCTGGGATTTGTGGAGCCAGCCCAGGCTGTAGGACGGCGCGGCTTCGGAACCGATCCCGTCCCGGTCGATTTCTCCCGCGAACAGTATCGGGATGTGTCCCCCGCTCGGCTTTTGACCGCGCAGTTTGCCGGCCTTGAAGACCCAGTCCAGCCAGTGGTCGGTATCTTCTGCATCCAGGGCGACGGAGAGGACAGCCATCGTGACCTGGTCGCCGGGTTCGTTTCGGGCGACGTCTCCCGCGAGGATGGCGGCGATGCCCTCGCGTATGATACGACTTTCAATATGGCGGCACAGTTCGTCCACGTTGTTCTGAGAACACAAACCATGGACGATCTGTTTGCGTGAGAGAAACGTGAAGAGCGGGTCATCATCCCGCCACGCGGTTCGGACGGCATCGTAACATTCCGAAAAGGCGATGAGCAGGCCCGGCTCCCAGATTCGGCCGTAGATACGACCCCGGCCGCTCAATCCGTCCGAGTTGAAGAATCCGAGTCCCGCCCAGTAGGACCAGTGCATATCGGGATAGACGTCGGCGATTCTGGCCAGGAGAATTCCGGCCTTGTGCGCGTACGCGGGGTTGCCCGAGAGCAGGAATGCCCGCTTCAACCCCTGGCAGGCGGTCCGTATTTCGTTCCAGATACCATAGTGTCCATAGACGCCAATGAGTTTGAATGATTCTCCGGTATCGTCGGTCCAGCCCGTACCGTCGTCCACGCACCAACTGAAAAGAGGGTCTTTCCTGTCCGGATGTTGCGTATTGAAGAGCAGGCTGCGGTCGGCATTTTCGGGGCGAAAGAGTCCGTCGCGACCGATGCCGCTCGTGTAGAAAGCGGCATAGTCGTTGCCGGGGAACCGGCCGCCGCAGTTGGGGCACGTAATTTTCCAGGGGTCGCGGAAGACGTCGACTTTGAAGGCGCCTCCATAAAGATCGATGCCGTCGCCGCATTGCGGACATCCCTTGACGACGCTTGCGTTGGTGCTGCGCCCGATGGTTTGTCCGGTCACCAGCGACCACAGGGTGTCATCGTCAAGATCAAGCCATCGGCGGGCACAATCGACGGCAGCATCCCGCTCGGCGGCAGCCCAGGACATTCGTTCAATGTTGCGGCGCGCGTTGGCGGTCTCTTCGGAGGCGATGAAATGTTCGCCGGGCATGGGGCACCTTGAAAGACGGGGACTCGAGGATGTCACGCCGGATAGCGCTCAAGCGGCGGCAAAACACGCGACGACCCTCTCCCGGCCGGAGAGAAGGCGGCCATCGGATGACGCTTCGGTCAGGCCGATTCGAGCATCAGGCAAGATCCCTGAGAATTTCCTGCGCGGCATTGTGGCCCGGAATACCACTCACTTCCCCACCGGGATGCTGTCCGGCGCCGCAAAGGTACAGGCCTCGATGCGGGGCTCGATATTGCGAGAGTTCGGGAAGGGGGCGGTTCCAGAAAAGATGTTCGCCGGCGTGTTGCACGTGCCAGATGCAGCCGTCTGTCAGGCCGTTCTCACGTTCGATGTCACTCGGCGTCCGGAAGATAAAGTTTCGAATGGAGGATCTGAAGTTGGGAGCGAATTCCGTGATCTGGTCGATGATTCCGTCGGCAATCTCGTCCCGGACGTCATCCCATGCGCCCTGCCGGAGCCGCGCAGGAGCGGGATAAATCCACACGGAGGCGGTGTGATACCCGGGTTGGGTGAGGGTGGGATCCGCAAACGAGGGCATCGAAAAACTGATGACGGGTCTGCGCACGGGCAGGCCTGCATCCAGCTCATCATACGCCGCTTCGACCTCCTGTCTCGATGCGTTCAGGGTGATCGCGCCCCGGTAGGGCTGTTCAGGATCTCCGTCCCAGAACTTCCATTCAGGGGCTTCGCAGATAACGGCGAGCAGCTTATAGCAACTCACGTGGGTGATCAGACCCTCGAGGCGCTTGCGGAGCCCGCCGTTGACAGATTCGGCTGGCATGAGTTTGAGGAAGGTGCGTTTGGGATCCAGGTTGGAGACTGTGATTCGGCTGCGGACTTCCTGTCCGTCTTCCAGGCGCACACCGATAACGGCGTTTCCCTCCATGAGGAACCCTTCTACGCCGGCATCGAGATGGATGGCCGCGCCGGCTTCTCTCGCCGCGTCGGCAATGGCATCGCTGACGGCGCCCATTCCGCGCTCAACGTAGCCGTAGGGATGGGCTTCGCCGGTTTCGGCGTCCGGGCGGTTGATGGAACCGTAGGCAAAGTGAAGTCCCAGAGGATTTCGGCCGACGGCGGCGCCTTCGGTTGCATGGAGATCCTTCAGGTGGTCGGTGGACAGAAATTCGTCCTGAAGTTCCCGGATCCGCGTGGAAATGGCTTTATCGAGTACGCCGGCTGCCGGCGTGCCGGATATCGAGGATCGTACAACCTCCAGCGGTGGGGGCGCCTGGAACCTGTAAGGGGTCACGATGTCCAGGAGTGTGCGCTTGAATTCACCGTACCGGCGAGAGTCCGCGCGTTCGCTGTCGGTGAGGCGGCTCCGGTGGGTTCGATTCCTGGGTGAGTCGTGATCCGACGGTCCATGATACGTGCCGTCTGGACGTAGGCGGATGTACCCCTCCCGGGGCAGCATTTTCATCCCGCGTTCGTAAAGGTTGAGATCCCGTATGATTCTGGGGGGCAGGCCGTGGATCATGTGGGCACAGGTTGAAAAGTGAAACCCCGGCCAGAGTTCCTCGGTGACTGAGGCGCCGCCTGCAAAGGACCGGCGTTCGAACACGCTTACGCCAAGCCCGGCTCTTGCCAGATAGGCGGCGGCAGTCAGGCCGTTGTGGCCGGCTCCGACGACAATGACATCCGTATCCATAGAATCCATCCCCTCGTTGTGAACCCACCCCGTACGCTTGCGGCTAGACCGGGTGGCCCCTTGAAATCACGTGTGGCCGCGGACTAAAGGAACCTCAACTGCCGTGTGCGGCCTGACGCGCAACTTCGTTTGACGCATCGATGTAAGCATTCAGTCGAGCGGCGGCACGGCCGCTTTCGATGGCGTCCCTGGCGCATTCGACGGCCGTTGACGGGTCGGCATCAAATCCCAGCAGACTATCTTTCATCGCGGCATTGAGCACGATCTGGTCGTAGATCCAGCCTTTTGTTCCGGAAAGAGCCGCAAGGCCCGCTCTTGCAAAGGCGGCCGCAGACGCGGTTTCGGGTCGAGGCTGAATGTCGTACCGGAATCCGGCGGCCGCCGGATCGACGTCGAGATCGTATGTTTGGATTCGTCCGCCGCTGGTCCGGAAACCCCTTACGTTGTTGATGGCTTTCCGTCCGCCGTCGGAGGGTTTGCCCAGCCGCAGCCCGAAGGTACTGCCGCCCTCCATTCCCTTCACGACAAGGCATGAATGGAGACCCCGATCCGCTGCCAGTTTAAGAAACATATCTTCGTACCCCGGATGATAGTAGCCCACCACCATATGATTTTCGCCCGGACACGTGAAAAGCTGCTGAGCCTTCTCCGTTGCCGCCCACGGAGGCCGTTTTCCGATGTGTGCGCGAAGTTCCCTGGAGGCGTAGGCCGCCGGCGAGAAGATGCGTTGGCCGACGTAGGAAAAACCCACCCTGGGGTTCTCGATCAGACCTCCGGCCTGGTCCAGAGAGAGATCGACGTTCGCCCCCAGCGCTTTCAGGATCTGTTCGTCGGTGACCCCCCATTTCGGCGGCATCCCATCCACCCCGTGCAGTACCGTCGGACGTCCGAGCGCGGCCCTCACCGCCGCGACAAAAAGGGTAGGTCTGAAGTATCTCTTCGATCCGTCGTAGGGTTCACCGAAATGGGTGAGCGATCCGACGTTCAGCTCAACAACGCCGGCCGGGTCAAACGCGGCGTCCAGGTATCCTCGCGCCTCGTCGTATGTCTCGCGATTCATGCGCTGTCCGATGAGCGCAGCGCCATCGAGCGCTGCTCGCCCATGTCCGCCAAGAATGACGCCGCACATCCGGCGTGTCTCGTCATAACTCAGGTGATCACCGGCGAGGACCTTACGGAGAGCGGATATGAGAACAGACTCCTGATCGTTCCGCGCATTCAGCTTCGAGGAGGGGTCCAGCAGAAAGAGAATCTCCGGCGGCAGGCATCGATGGAGGGCCTCACGATTCCTTTGAAACGCTTCGGTTTCGGCGCGACTCCACCGGGTCCGGGGAGGAAAGCCCCGCCGCAGAGCCATGGCGACGAAGAAAGCACCCATCTGGACAGGCGATACACGCATCGGATCAGGTAATTCTTCCCGGACGGAACGCAGAATCAGTTCCAGAATGCGGCCGGGCTGGGGATCGCCGGGTTTTACGCCCAACGGCCGGGATTGATGAGGTCCGGTGCAGACACGGGATTGAGCTTCCAGCACTTCGGGGTTCGGGCCCGTGTAGCGTTCGTTCGTCATTGCAAACATATCCTTCGGTGAAATTGAGATGCTGTCTCAAAATCCCCAGCGGTCTTCGCGCGGCTGCAAAAGCGTCGGTCTGCGTTAGCCAAAAGCACCCGTATACCCAAATATGGGCGCCTTTGCCCGCCTTGACCGACACATTTTCGCTCGCGCTCGGGACTCACCGGGAATTTTAAAACAACCTCTAAACCGGCGATAGTATACAAGAATTCCGGCGGGCTATCAAGCGGGGCGGGCTGTGCCTCCGATCTCCGGGCACCGGGAACGGGACAACGGAGGGCCTGTCGGGATTGAAAAAACGGTTTGCACATAACGTGTTTTTTGTTAAATAAGACGTGATTGACGCATTCGAGATTCGTGACGCACTTGAGAAGCTGTCTTAAAATTCCCAGCGGTCTTCGCGCGGCTGCAAAAGCGCCGGTCGGCGTTGGTCAAATCCACCCGTATACCCAAATATGGGCGCCTTTGCCCGCCTTGACCGCCACTTTTTCGCTCGCGCTCGGGAACTCGCCGGTAATTTTAAAACAACTTCTGAGATCGAACATGACTTTATTCCGACTGACGTGGTGTATGTGCATATTGGGTTCGGCGAATACCCCGCTTCAGGCCGAACCCGTCCGGGTGTACGCTGCCGCCAGTCTGATCGGTTCACTGAAGCGGATTGAGGGGATATTCGAAAGGCAAACGGATCTGGAAATCCTTTATTCGTTCGCCGCGTCATCCACGTTGGCGAGGCAGATCGAACGGGGGGCGCCTGCCGATGTCTACATCTCCGCGAATCCGGCGTGGATGGATTACCTGGAGACACGGGGGCTGATTCGCCCGGACACGCGGACCGAATTGCTTGGCAACTCGCTGGTGATTGTAGCGCCCGGCGGAGAGGGGTTCCATATCGAGTGGGAGGAGGGTTTCGGCTTTGCCGCGGCGTTCGAGGGGCCGCTTGCGGTAGCGGATCCGGAACTCGTTCCGGCCGGTATATACGCAAAGCAGGCACTCGTCCGCCTGGGATGGTGGGGGAATCTGAATGGTCGGGTGGCCGTCGGGCAGGACGTGCGTGCGGCGCTCGCGTTCGTGGAGCAGGGCGCCTGCGCCGCGGGCATCGTGTACGCAACCGACGCGGCCTCCAGCAGCAGGGTGGATGTACTGGCCGCCTTTCCTGCCGAAACCCATGACGCGATCGTATATCCGGTTGCGATCGTGAAGGGGCGGGATCGCGCGAATACGCGGCGCTTTGTGGACTTCCTGAAGTCGGCGCCGGCTCTCGGGGTATTCCGAGAGAATGGCTTTCTGGTTCCACCCCCCGAAGATACCTCAAGCGACCCGAACGAGACCGATGCATCGCGCGGTGGGCCGATGTTCGCGGCCGCGCAATAGCGACCGTCAGCCAACGGAATCACGACTCATTGGAGGCGGTCACCCTCCCGGCGGCGGTTCACCGGCTTCGAGGATTTCATCGCATTACACACCGGAAAGGACCGAACGGCATGGCAGTCCTGGAAAGGTTGAACATCGGCGTTGCGGGAGCGGCAGGCAGAGGCGGTAGTTTCCGGGCGGCCATTGACGCGCATCCCGACGCCCGGCTGCATGCCGTGTGCGATATCCGGGAAGACATGCTGGAAGCGGCGGCCGAAAGGCTGGGTGCCTCGGAGACCTATTCAGACTACGGGGAAATGCTGGGAAAGTCCGACCTGGATGCCGTGATTATCGGCACGCCGATGCAATTCCACGCGCCACAGGCAATTTCCGCCCTGGAGTCGGGCGTTCATGTGCTGAGCGAGGTGACAGCCGCGGTTTCAGTGGACGAATGCAAACGCCTGGTCGCCGCAGCCGCCAACTCCCGCGCGTTATACATGATGGCCGAGAATTTCACGTATATGAAACCCAATGTGCTCGTGAAAGAGCTCGCGCGGCGAGGACTGTTCGGCGAGGTCTATTACGCGGAGGGAGAGTATGTCCACGAGTTGAAGGGGTTGAATGAAATCACAACGTGGCGGCGGAAATGGCAGACAGGAATCGACGGCGTCACCTACGGCACGCACAGCCTCGGCCCGATCCTTCAGTGGATGGCGGGAGACCGCGTGGCACGGGTCTGCTGCGAAGGCAGCGGGCATCATTACCTGGATCCCAGAGGGAACCAATATGAGAATCAGGATACCTGCGTGATGTTGTGCAAGACCGTCAGGGGCTCGTTGATCAAAATTCGAGTCGACATGCTGTCGGACCGTCCGCACTCAATGGCGAACTATTCCCTTCAGGGCACCTCGGGTTGTTACGAGTCAGCACGCTCCGGAGGGGAGGCGAACCGGATCTGGCTCGCGGGTCTGTGCGAAGACAGGAATTCGTGGAAGGATCTGTCGGAACTGGAAGAAGAATATATGCCGGAGATCTGGCGCGATCCGTCCGAAGAAGCGTTGCAGGCGGGCCACGGAGGAGGAGATTATTTCGAGATTCTGGATTTCGTGAACGCCATCGGGGGAACGGCGCCATGCCCGATCGGGATCCACGAAGCCATGGACATGACGCTGCCCGGGCTGATCAGCCAGGCATCCATCGCGGATGACGGCGCCTGGCTGGACGTTCCGGATTCGAGGGACTGGGTAATGTAAAGAAACGGCGGCGGCCCGAATCCGCGGACCCGCCATCCTCCCGAGGCCTTACGAGGGCCCGGGCGTCAACGCACCCGCACCGAAAATGACCGAGAATGCATTCCCGCGCGCGGACTTTGTTGCCGCATGCATGTAACACGCGCTGAACGCCCTGCGGGGAACTTCCGTGCGATTCGTACCGGAACTGTGTAACAGCCAGTTGTGCAGGAGAACGACTTCGCCCTCGTCGAGTTCCAGATTGATGTGCTTTGCGCTTCGCGTCCGTTCTTCGATCTGCTCGGGACTCAGGAACCCGCTCGCGTTATCGGGGTTGACAAGGCCCCATTTATGAGACCCGGGGATGATTCTGACGCAGCCGTTTTCAATCGTGGCCGGATCCAGAGCCGTCCAGACGGTAACGAGGGGATCCCGGTCGAGGTCGGTCCAGCGGTCCTGGTGCCAGGTCAGGTCGTGGCCCTTCCCAGCCGGTTTGTTCATAAACATGGCGCGGAAGCAGGCCACAGGCGCATCTGAGCCGTATGCGCGGACGCAGACGCTCCGGAAAAGCGGATTCTGCATGTAAGCGAGGAACAGGCGGTCGAACTCCAGGTCCTGAATTTTCCGGTAGTTCAGAGTGGCGCCCTTATGCCCCCGGGTCTGGGGTCCGGGGCCATCCCGGCCTTCAACGACGTCCAGCTGCATCAGCATGCGACTGTAGTCCAGCGGGGCAGTGCCCAGCATGATCTCGTCGATGCGCTGCTTCAGGGCATCCAGTTCGGCGGCGCCGGCTACCCTGCCGAGATGGAGATAGCCCTGACTCTGGAATTGTTCCCACTGTTCGTCCGTGAGGCGGTCCATATCGCTTCCCGCGAATGCGGTCGGAGATTCCCCGTTCTCCGGCACCGCAAAAAAAAAAACGGGGACAGCGTCACCGTTTGTTGAGGACGGAACGCCGGATGGAAGTTAAATAATATCGGATCGCAGATCAAGTTACCCGCGAGGCGCAGCCAATGTCGGATACGGTATTGTATCTCTCGAGAAACGACGTGGAAGCGGTGAATCTGTCGATGTCCGAAATCATCGACGGGCTGGACAGGATGTTTGTGGAAAAGGGCGAAGGCAAGGTGGAAATGCCCCCAAAACCGGGCATCCACACGCAGCCGGATGCATTCATTCACGCGATGCCGGCGTATATACCAAGCCTGGAATCGGCGGGTATGAAGTGGGTGTCGGGATACCCCGGAAACCAGGCGAAGGGGTTGCCGTACATCACCGGGCTGTTGATTCTGAACGATCCTGAAACCGGCATTCCCACGTGTGTTATGGATTGTACGTGGATCACGGCGATGCGAACGGGTGCGGCGACCGCGGTCGCTGCGAAATACCTGGCGCGCAGGGACAGCTCGACGGTTGGCATTGTCGCCTGCGGCGTTCAGGGGCGCGGCAATCTCGAAGCGCTTTCGTGCGTATTCGATATCCGGGAAGTCAAGGCTTACGATCTCTATCCGGACCTCGCCGATCGATTCGCGGCGGAAATGGGACGCCGGCTGGGTGTACGGATAGAGCCGGTCCGAGAGGCTTCGGACGCAGTCCGGGGTCTGGACATCGTGGTGACCAGCGGTCCGGTCCTGAGACAGCCGGAACCGGTGGTTGGCAGCGGCTGGTTGTCCGAGGGATCGTTTGCCTGTCCGCTGGATTTCGATTCAACCTTTCGGGTCGATGCGTTTCGCGAGGCGGACAAACTCGCGTGCGACGATACCGGTCAGTTGGACTATTACCGCAAGACCGGCTATTTCCGCGACACCCCGTTGCCTTACGCCGACCTCGGGGAAATCGCCGCGGGGCTGAAGCCCGGACGGGAGTCGGCGAAGGAGCGCACGATTGCGATCAATCTGGGCCTCGGCCTGGAGGACATGGCGACTGCAATTCTGGTTTACCGTCGTGCGGTGGAACTGAATATCGGAACCGAGTTACCGTTGTAGTCATACCCTTTCGATTGTTATGGCGGGGAGGCGCGATGATTCGATATACCGAGGACCCGGAAGAGATCGGGTTATCCGAAGGAGGCATGCGGACGGCTTGCGGAATCCTGGAAGAGGCGGTGGTCAGGGGAGAATTGATGGGCGCCGCACTGCAGGTGTCGCGGGGCGGCGTCGCCCTTCCGCCGGCGTGTTTCGGGCGCCGCACCCTGGCGCCTCCCGGTTCTCCGGTCGAGCCGGACACCCGATTCCTGATTGCATCCATCACCAAGCCGATCGTGGCTGCGGCCGTAATGCTGCTGGTGGAGCAAGGCAGGGTCTGCCTGGACGACCCCGTAGCGGAATTTGTACCGGAGTTCGGTCAGGAGGGCAAGGAAGGCGTACAGGTGCGACATCTCCTGACGCACACGTCCGGATTACCTGACATGCTGCCTCAAAACCTGGCGTTGCGGGCCGAACACGCGCCGCTTGACGTCTTCATACAGCACATTTGCGGGGTGGAACTGCTGTTTCAACCCGGTACGCGGATATCCTATCAGAGTTGCGGTATTGCGATGCTGGGCGAGATTGTTCAGCGAATGGCGGCGACATCCATCCGCACCTTTTTGAGACGTTCGTTCTTCGATCCGCTTGGACTCGAAAACACGTCGCTGGGTCTACGGAAGCGGAACCCGAGGGAATCCGACGTGAAAATACACAGCGGCGAATACGGCGAAGCGGACGCCGTGTCGTGGAACTGGAATTCTGACTACTGGCGAGGATTCGGCGCGCCATGGGGAGGGCTTTTGACGATTCCGGCTGAAATGACGGCGCTCTGTCAGACGTTTCTGTACGGCGGTTCGTTGAACGGAATCCGCATTCTGAAACCGGCAACGGTTTCCGCGATGACAACCGACCAGACGTCAGCGATGCCGGACCTGGCCCGAGCGGACAGATTCAGGCAGCGTTGGGGATTGGGATGGCGCCTGCGAGACCGGATGAGTTCAATCTTCGGCGATCTGACTTCGGACGACACCTTCGGACACGAGGGGGCGACCGGCACGGTGGCGTGGGTGGATCCCGAAACGGACACGACGTGCGTCCTGTTTACCAATGACCCGCACGGTGCGGCTTCTCTGCGTCCACGGGTAGGCAACACGGTTGCGGCCTCGGTGATGTAGCCGCAAACCGTACCGCGCCCGCCTCCGTAGTTTCCTAATACGAGAATACGAGTATACGAGAGTACGAGTAAACCAGAAGACGGATGATGTATTTCCGCTTTTTCGCCGTTTCGTATTCTCGTAGTTTCGTTTATTCGTAGTTTCGTAATTTCGTAGTCTCGTTTATTCGTAGTTTCGTAATTTCGTAGTCTCGTCTTTTCGTAGTTTCGCAATGCAGTTCTACCCTTCGACATGAACGTTGCCGAAGAGTGTGCTGACCGATTCGTCGTTGTGAATACGGCGGATGGCTTCCGACAGGATGGAAGCGACGGAAAGCACCTTGATTTTTCCGTTCTGGACGTTTTCGGGCACTGGAATGGAATTTGAAACGACGAGTTCAGTCAGGATGGAGTCTTCCACGCGCTCGACCGCGGGTCCGGCCAGAACGGGGTGTACGATAACTGCGCTGATATCCAGGGCCCCGTGTTCTCTGAGGGCCGTAGCGGCTTCTACGAGCGAACCGCCCGTGGATATCAGGTCGTCGATGATCACGACGTTTTTTCCCTCGACATCGCCGATGATGTTCAGAACTTCGGTCTGCGTGCCGCTCGAGCGTCGTTTGTCAACAATGGCGAGGGGCGCGTCCAGCAGTTCGGAATAAGCCCGGGTCATTTTGATGTTGCCCACGTCGGGCGTGACCGTAACCAGATTTTCCATGCCTTTTTCCATCAGGTAGTTTCCGAAGACATTAATGGAGTAGAGGTGGTCCATTGGGATGTCGAAAAACCCCTGGATCTGGTTGGAATGCAGATCAAGCGAAAGGACTCGTCTGGCGCCGGCCGTAACAATAAGGTTCCCGATCAGTTTGGCGGTTATCGGGACCCGCGGCCTGTCTTTACGGTCCTGCCGGGCGTACCCGTAATAGGGCAAGACGGCGGTGATCCGCCGAGCGGAGGCCCGGCGGGCCGCGTCGATGAGGATGAGGATTTCCATCAGTGCGTCGTTGGGCGTGAATTCCCCGTTGCCGCAGATGGGCTGAACGATGTAGACGTCGTTGCCTCGCACGTTTTCCCGGATCTGAACGCCGGTTTCCCCACCAGGGAAACTGATGACTTCGGCTTCTCCCAGAGTGATGTCGAGGTGCCGGCAGATCTCCTCGGCCAGGGGTCTGTTGATGTTGCCGGTGAAAACCTGACAGTCGTAACCCAAAACTTCAGCCTCCTTTGGGGAGTTCGAGTCGCGGATTTTAGAAAATGTCCCGGGGAAGAACGGGTGGAATATACAGACCGCCTGACGGCGGATCAATATGTTTAGAATCCTCTACCAGGACGACCACTTCGTTGCCGTTGACAAACCGAGCGGCATCTTCGTACACCCGACCCGCCTGGGACGCCGGGAACCCGACTGCATGTCCCGCCTGGGCAGGCAACTGGGTCGTCCCGTTTTCACGATTCACAGGTTGGACCGCGCGACCTCGGGCGTGCTACTCTTCGCGCTTAGCTCCGAGGCGGCGCGGAAAATGTGCCTCCTGTTCGAAGAGCGATGCATCCGGAAGGAGTACCTGGCCGTGGTCCGGGGGTTTGCGCCCGAAGCCGGACGAATCGATCATCCCCTGCGCAAACACCGAAAAAACCCGCCGGTGTACGCGGTGACCGACTTTGTACGCCTTGGAACGGCTGAACTGCCGGAGCCCGTCGGCAGACATGATACGGCGCGTTTCTCACTGGTACGGGCGATTCCTCAGACCGGCCGCATGCACCAGATTCGGAGACACATGGCCCACATCTCCCATCCCGTTCTCGGCGACACCAGGTACGGCGACGGCGCGCAGAACCGGTTTTTTCGCGCCCGGTTCGGCATGCACCGCCTCGCGCTGGTGGCCGTCAGCCTCACTTTTCTGCATCCATATACACGGGAAGGCGTTTCTGTCGTTGCAGAGCCGTCGGAGGATCTGAGCGCGACGTTCGCCGGGTTGGGCTGGAACGAGTCGTTGGACCCGTGCGCTTATCCACCCCTGGCTTCCTCTACACTTTGAGGCCGCCCGGATACATCCCCGCCGGCCCATCTGTACAATGTTGGAAAGAGAGATAGCGTCCGGTCCTCGAGCGGCAGCCTTACGGGCGTGCTGTTGCCGCGCACCGATTGTCTGGCCGCGATAGACACCTCGAGGGCCTGTCGCAGATCATGACCGGTAATCCAGGGTTCACCCTGCCCACGTACCGCCGCCAGGAACGACCGGAGCGATCCGGTCAGATATTGAAATTCGCTCCATTCATACGCCTCATAGGTTGTCTGCTCTCTGATGCGTTGACCCTGGGGATCAAATCCGAGGTAGACCTCAGGCGGCGCCCAGTTCCATCGCACCAGTGAATCATCGGTCCACACATCCACGCCGCCGTGCGGCGTTGGCGTGCCGAATACAGCGCAATCGATGCCCGAACTCATGCGAAACCAGCCGTGGACGATCAGACCCTCATCCGTTTCCGCAGCCAGCGCCTCCTCCGCCGCTCCCCAGGCCATTACTTCCTCCACTTCCGCATCGGCAAACAGCCTGAGTACGGATATATGCTGACAGCAACCGCCCGATATCTCACCGCCGAAGCCGTGGACGCTGGCCCCTTTCAAGACCCCGAATTCACTTGCGTGGATCCGGCGGGCCGCCTCCTGGACCTCGTGCATCGCCCGCTGCAGGTTGCCCCCTCCGAATACCACGTCCCGTTGCTCGCAGACGTCAACCATCTCGTCCGCATCGGCCAGCAGACCGGCGACAGGTTTTTCCGCCGTCACCCCTTTCACACCGGCCTGCGCACACGCCACCACGGTATCTTTAATATACCTCACCGGTGTCACCACGGATACGACGTCGGGAACACAGTCACGCAGCAGGGCCTCCGCGTCCCGGTAAAGCGCGGTAACCCCGAATCGCTCGCCCACAGCCCGGCGTCGTTCCGCGTTGATCTCGGCGATGGCAACGAGTTCCGTATCCGGATAGGCTGCAAATGCTTCGGCGTAGACCTGCCCCATACGACCGCATCCAATGACCGCCGCGCGTAATCTGATGTCATTCATCGTTCTCTCCCTTGCTTGCCCTGTTCGCCCGCAAGCGGTACCCCCTGTGAGGTGGCAACGATACAGGAATAACCACACCGCGGAGTCATCTGCGTGTACGTGAACCCGAAACAGATCTCGATAATGCGAAGCGGCGCGATCGGAGACTTCGTTCTGACGCTGCCCGCGGTCAACGCGCTGCGCGCGGCATACCCGCGCTCAACCCTGCGACTCATCGGCAACCCGTCGATTCTCCGCCTCGCCCCCGTGGAAAACGTCGTCGACATCAACAGCGCCGAAGTCGCAGGTGTTTATAATCCTGAAGGGCCGGTCCCCGGGCGTACACGGGCACTCTTCTCGGATGTCGATCTTCTTCTGGCCTATGCCGTCGACCCGGACGGCAGCCTTCAATCCCGCCTCGCCGAAATGGTCCGCGGCCGGGCCATCGTATTCGATCCGCGCCCGAAAGGAGGCGTCCACATCGTCGAGCACCTTCTGACGCCGTTGAGAAGTATGGGCGTACCCACGATCGACACGATGCCCCGCATCCGACTGCGCGTTGATGAACTGGCACGCGCGGAGGAGACCCTGAGTGGATACGGGCTTTCCTCACCCATCGTGGCCATTCACCCCGGAAGCGCGGGCCGGGAGAAGTGCTGGCCGTTGACTTCCTATACGGAGCTCGCCCACCGACTCCGCATTCGCGGCGCGTGCGTTATTGCCGCATGCGGCCCCGTGGAACGGGACGCGGTCGATGAACTGAAGGCAAACGTTCCCTGCCTGGTTCCCCGGGACCTTCGCGGCCTTGCAGCCCTGCTGCACGGCGCCGACCTCTTCATTGGAAACGACTCCGGACCGGGACACATCGCCGCGGCGGTCGGCACCCCTGCGCTCACCCTGTTCGGGCCCACCGACGCGGAAACATGGGCGCCGCGGCATCCCCTCGCCCGCATATTGAAAGCCCCGGACGGCCGCCTTCCTGACCTATCGGTCGAATCCGTGCTGAACGCCGCACTCGAACAGCTTGCAACGGAACCAAACCCTCCGATGGATTCAGACGGACATGTACCGTCCCGACGTGACTCCTGTACCGGTTCAGGGCATAGGATTTGACAGGCTGAGACCAATGTGGCATATTAACCGGGATTCGTCGTTTTTCGGGGTTGTCTTTGCGTGTCGCACGTAACGAGTACGAGGAGATGAAGATGAACGCCCTGCTCGATCTGACCTTTCGCGGGAATCCATTGGCGGGATCCGTCAACGACACGGGCGAACTGCGGCGCTCAGACGACGTTCAGCAGGATCCTGCCGCACTGCACGCCCGAATGGCAGATGACGGATACCTCTACCTCCCCGGACTCCTCGACCCTGAAGAATCGCTGGCGGCACGGCTGGAAGTCATGAAGCGCCTCGCCGTTCTGGGCTCGATCGACGAAACCCTGCCTCTTGTCCACGGGAAATACAAGCCTGGCGGCGGGCTTGGCACCATGTTCGACTTCACACTCGATAATCCGGCGCTGATGAAACTCCTGTATGACGGACCCATGATCCGGTTCTACGAACGATTCCTGGGGGGACCCGTCACCCATTTCGACTATACGTGGTTTCGTGTCAAGGCGCCGGGAACCACGTCTCCCACCCAACCCCACTACGACGTTGTCTACATGGGCCGGGGAACCCCGAACCTCTACACCTCCTGGACCCCGCTTGGGGACGTCCCTTTCGAAATGGGCGGCCTTGTCATCCTGGAGAATTCACACAAGAGCGAACGCCTCCGGCACACCTACGCACGGACCGACGTGGACAAATACTGCGAGAATGAAAATAACGCCGGACGGATCGTTGAAACCGCCAGGACTCAGAAACGCGACCTGACCGGCGAGGAACAGTCCCGTATCCGATGGAATTCCACCGGTTCGTATGCGTCCGACGCGATTCAGGCCCGAAGCGAAGTCGGGGGCCGGTGGCTGACGGCAGACTACAAACTTGGTGACGTGCTAGTCTTTTCGATGCATACGCTGCACGCCAGTACCGACAACCGCACCGACCGTATCCGCATCTCCTCAGACTCCCGCTATCAACTCGCCTCCGAACCGCAGGACGAACGGTGGATCGGGACCCGCCCACCGGCGCATGGCATCCGCGCGAAACAGGGCATGATCTGCTGACACTTACTCGTTCACGGTCTGAAGCCACCTGGAACGGCGTCTGCAGATGAGTAGCCCCGTTTTTCAGTCTGCCTCCTTCGAGCCGCGCTCCCGCATCTCCCGCACAAACGAGTTTTCCGAATATTCGCCACGCACGGCCCTGAAGTCGGCCTCAACTTCGTCCGCCCCACCGTCGACGCCATATCCGATTGCCGCGGCGGCGCCAAACTCCTTTTCGGCATCCGCCAGCACCCTTCTTGTGGCCGAGGCGCGCAATTTCCCGCGCGCGGCGCCCAATTCCTCCAGGTCCCGCGCGGTCAGCGCTTCCACGGAGACGCCGGTGCGGTCACGGTACGTATGGCGCACCCATGCCCACTCATCCCTTTCGTACATCCCGTCGGCAGACGCGAAGGCCGCATTGAACGCCGCCACCGTGTTCACTTCTCCTGAAACGACATCCGTTTCGATCTTCGCCAGCCGCGACCCCGCAAGCAATAAACCGCCCACGTCAGCCCAGCACGCATCGTACGCCTCCCCTTCGGACGGGCCCAATCCCTTTCCATCCGCCACCCGCTGAAGGATTCTTTCAGTCAGGTACAGGTCGATCGCGGCCGCATAGCTCCTGATGCCGTGGCGCAGGACCAGGCGCCGGATCCTCACGCCGTTGTGGCGCACGTGCTCCACGTCTCGCGGTGTCTTGTCATACAGTGCGGTTAGAAGCGCCTCGCCGCGCTTCATCCGCTCGACCGTGTAGGGACTGAACACCTCGTACCGGATCCTGTCGCGTTTGACGGATGCGGTACGCCGGTCCCGGTTCGGCCACTTGTCGCCATCGCGAACGGTACCTGCCGTATGCAGGTTCATCGCAGGCGTAAGAAAACTCGCACGCCTTTCCTCAACGAGGTGCGAAAACGGCAGGTCCCGGGTATCGAAGTTCGTCATGTGCTTGCCGATGACAACAGTGAACGGCCCGACCGCACTCGGCAGAAGCATATAGGAAGAGGACCCCGTCTTGCTTCCTCGTTCGAGCACACCCTGGTGAACAGGACCGAGCTTGTACATGTGGTTGCTCTGGTTGGTCCCGCTGCCGGCATTGTAGAACGAATAGAGTCCCGCGATCAGAAGCGTACTCTTGTGGTGCGTTACCGTGTAGGGACCGCCGAACACGGCGCAGGCTTCGCCGTTAAAGCACTCCGAATTGGCGAAAAAGAGGGAATTCTCGGCCGAAAACTGCTTTCCAACCTCGACGCCCTGCCCTATGAAGCACCGGGACAGGATTGCGCCGCTTTCCACACTGGAGCCTTCCGCAATGATGAAATCCTCGGCCACAACGGAGGCGCCGACGCGGGTGCGCGCACCCTCCTCGCTCAGTACCGTCCCGTTCTTCAGCCTGGCCGCCCCGACGACCTGTGCGCCGCAACCGACATTTACATCGAGAATCTCGTTTACATGCGCGACGACGGCGCGTTCGCCAACTTCGCCCGCATCCGAGGTGACTTCTGCGACGTATGCATCGACCATCTCCTGCATACGCAATGTCATCTCCGTCCGGTACCGGTGCATACTCATCACGTATGCAAACTGGCTGGACATCTCACAGAACATCGGCACCTCGCGTCCGCCACCCTCGTTAACGGCTTCCACAACCACGCCGTTTCCGAATGCCGCACCGGCGCGCGTCACCATCTGTCCGACGTCCGTTACGACCGCGCCATCACCGATCCTGTAGTTCGCGAGGTGACCGCGAACCCGGGTCACCCGCACGTTGTCGCCCAGTACGCAATTGATCAGGGTTGCGTCCGAGATTTCAGCCGGTAAATCCGCGCCGGTGAAGGACACGTCTCCCTCCAGGGCGCCCAACCTTATCTGTCCGTAGAATCCGGAACGCTTCACCCGATCCGGTTTGAATCCGTGTTTCACTTCGACCCTGGACCAGTCGGGGGATTCGCACCCGTTCCGTTCCATCACCTCGACTTCAGCCCGCGAAAGCGCCCGATAGCCATCCATGCGTGAGTTCTCCTTACTTCACGTTCCAGTTCCGGTGTGCGTATCTCACTGAAAAACCGGTCATTATCGAATCAGGGGCGCGGGTAAGATATCCTGCGCCACGCCCAACGGCAAGCGATTTCTGTCGAATTTCCATCCGGTTCCGCTACTTCCGGTTCGAGGGCAAAACACTTTACTTCAATCCGGCCATTTGGTATATTGTCGTCCCTTTTCATGCAGTCGCCAATCCAGTATACGGCGTTTCACTCTGGGAGTACCGGATGTCCGGCAGCATCAAACTCGAAGTCTGCGAGACGAGCGCCGACGTGGCGGTCGAAGCGTCGGAAACCATCGCAGGTCTGATCCGCGCGACACCGAATGCGGTGATCGGCCTGGCCACGGGATCCACACCGGAACAGACCTATGCCAGACTTTCTGATTTGCATCGTAACGAGGGTCTCCGATTCGCCAGGGTAACCTCGTTCAACCTGGACGAATACTGGGGACTCGATGGCGATCACGATCAGAGCTATCGCTATTTCATGAACGACCGCCTTTTTCGGAAGATCGACATTCAACCCTGGAATACCCATGTCCCGAACGGCACCGCCGCCAATCCGGAATTGGAGTGCAGGGCTTTCGAGACGAAAATCCTCGCGGCTGGCGGAATCGACCTCTGGCTGCTCGGTATCGGCACCAACGGTCATATCGCATTCAACGAACCCGGCAGCGCCGTTGACAGCCGCACGCGCCTGGTCAACCTTGCGCCGAGTACGATTGCGGCGAACAGTGACGGCCGTTTCTTCACAGATCCCGCCAGCGTCCCCCGATTCGCCCTGTCGGCCGGAATCGGCACCATCAGGGAGGCGCGGCGTATTCTTCTGCTGGCCACCGGTTCGGGAAAGGCAGATGCCGTTGCGCAGGCCGTGGAAGGACCGCCATCGACGGACTGTCCGGCCAGTCTGCTGCAAAGCCACCCCGACTGCACGTTCATCGTGGACCGCGAAGCGGCTTCCAGGCTCGGATCCGGCTGAATCCGAACGCAACGACCATCCGTCGCGCCGCAACGCAACGGGACCACCTACCCCTTTCTGCGCATTTTCATGGAGCGTCAAATGGATCGCGAATCAATCAAGGCAGGCGTATACCAGGTGATTTCCAGGGTTCTTGGAATCGACACGGCCGAGGTCGCGGAGGATCAGAGCTTTACGGCGGATCTGGGCGCCGAATCCGTACAATCCGTAGAACTCATGGCCGGATTCGAAGAGGAATTCGAGATAGAGATGGACGAAGATGAAGCCCTGGCCGTACAGACCGTCGGTGGCGCCATCGACTTCATCGCACAGTATGTAAACGATTGATACCGCAACACATGCCCCCGACATTTCCAGGAGTGTGCCCCATGAAAACGGGAGACCTGATTGAAGTTGACCAGCCGAATCTCCTCGACGAGCAGTTCGACTACAACCTACCGCCCAGGATACTGTTCGACGGTCCGCTATATGAAGAAATCGGCGACCAACTCGTCAGATTCGACCCCGGAGAAGCCCTCGCCCGCGACCTCGTCATCACCGACACCACATTTCGGGACGGCCAGCAGGCCCGGCCGCCGTACACCGTCGAACAGCAGGTCAGACTCTACGACATGATGGCCAGACTCGGCGGGCCCAACGGCGTTATCCGGCAGACCGAGTTCTTTCTATACACGAAAAACGACCGGCGCACCCTTGAGGAATGCCGCGCGCTGGGGCACCGTTTTCCGGAAATCACCTCCTGGATCCGGGCGGACAAGGGCGACTTCCGACTGGTTAAGGAAGCCGGTGTACGGGAGACCGGAATGCTCACGCCCAGTTCCGACTACCACATCTTTTACAAACTGAAGAAAGACCGCAGGAAGGCATTCAGCGACTACCTGGAGGTTGTCGAAGCCGCCTGGGAGTCCGGCATACGGCCGCGGTGTCACCTTGAAGACGTTACCCGCGCGGACATCGACGGGTACGTGTTGCCATTCGTCCAGGAACTGATGCGCCGCTCCGAGCAGGTTCCTCCCGAACTCCGCGCAAAGATCCGGCTCTGTGACACAATGGGGTTCGGGATCAGCTATCCGGGCGCAAGCCTCCCCCGGTCGATACCCAAGCTCGTCTACCGGATGACCAACGACGGCGGGGTTCCCCACGATTGCCTGGAATGGCACGGGCACAACGACTTCCACAAGGTTCACGTCAACGGGGCTACCGCATGGCTCTACGGCTGCAATGCGCTCAACACCACGCTGTTCGGTTTCGGCGAACGCACCGGCAATCCTCCGCTGGAAGGCGCCATACTCGAATACATCAGCCTTCGCGGGGGCCTTTGCGGCATAGACACCATGATGATCCAGGAGATGGCCGACTACATGCGCTCCATCGGCGTGGACATCGCTCCGAACTACCCGTTTGTGGGCAGGGACTTCAACACCACGCGAGCGGGGATCCACGCGGGCGGACTGCGTTCCGACGAGCGCATATACAATATTTTCGATACCACCGCTCTGTTCGGACGTCCGCCAAGGGTGGCCATAACCGACAAGACCGGTGTCGACGGGGTGGCCCTCTGGGTCAATGAGTTCCTGGGTCTCAAGGGCAGCGACCGGCTGAGCAAAATCAAAGTGCACAAGGTCGCCCGCTGGGTGATGGACCAGTACGAAGTGCATGGACGGATGAGCGCAATTACGGACGAGGAACTGGAAGAACAGGTCAAGATCAACCTCCCGGACCGGTATGCAACCTGGCAGGCCGGACGCAAAGCCGGCTGATCCGCGCGTTTCTCCTTGCAGTTCCAACACCTGGCGCCACATCGTGACAACCCGCACCGTCTCACACACCGCACTCAACGCCTTTTGCGTTGATCTCCTCCAGGCGGCGGGTGTGCCTGAACCCGACGCCCGAATCACGGCCCGCATCCAGGTTGAAGCGGACCTCCGCGGCGTGCATTCTCATGGAGCACGCGCCATTGCGGGCTATCTCCGACAGATCCTGCAAGGCGATATCAACCCCGGCGCCCATCCACGGGTGCTGAGCGAAGGGGCCGCGTACGTTCACACGGACGCGGACAACGCCCTCGGACAGGTGGCCGCATACAGGGCGATGCAATGCGCGATCCGGAAGGCCCAGGGGTCGGGCATTGGTATGGCCGCAGTGCGGAATACCAATCATTACGGCGCCGCGGCCTATTATGCCAACATGGCGGCCGAAGCCGGTATGGTGGGATTCAACACCACCGGTGGACGCAAGAACCGGGGCAACATGGCGCCGTACGGCAGCATCGAACCCGCAATCGGGAACGCGCCTTTCGCTTATGGGATCCCCGCCGGTCGGGAACGCCCCATCATCCTCGATATGGCCACGGGTGTTGTTGCCGCCGGAAAAATCGGAATTGCCCGGGACCGCGGCGAGAGAATCCCACCGGGTTGGGCGCTGGACGCGGCGGGCAATCCCACGGACGATCCGGCTGAAGCAAGTATAGTCGTACCTCTCGGCCCAAAGGGTTCGGGACTCGCCATTGTGATGCATTGTATCGGGGGCATCCTGGCGGGCGCCGCTTTTCCGAACGTCGAGAAGTTCGGCTATCTGTTCATTGCGATCGACGTCTCGACACTCGCCGATCCCGATACCTTCGCAGCAGAAGTCGACGCCCGTATTCAGACCATCCGCGAGGCCACACCGGCGCCCGGCGTCGACCGCGTTTACTACCCCGGTGAACCCGAATGGATCACCCGCGAACACAATCTCGAAAACGGTATCCCCATGCTTCTTCCCCATGTGACCGAACTTGAATCCGTCGCCCGCCAACTCGGCGTATCAACGCGCCTTGGGTGACGGTCGCGCACCGGACCCGCCGACGGGAATTGTTTCGAGTCGATCCGGAACCCCGTCCCGCCTCACCGCACAGAACGCCTGCCCGATCCGCAGATAACCGATGGACATCCTTGTAATCACAGCCACCGCATTCGAGCAGGAGACGCTCAGAAGGAGTATTTCGCACCCGGCCACGCGTTCCTTCGCCCACCGGGAGCGCACCGAGGGCAATCTGGGGTCGCGTCGCGTCGCCCTGATCGAGACCGGTATCGGTGCCGTCAATACCGCGCAGGCGCTCACAGCGGCTCTGGAGTCCGGCCTTCCGGATTTCGTTCTGCAGGTCGGCGTCGGGGGCGCCTACGCCGGTTCCCGACTCAACGTGGGCGACCTCGCCGTGGCCACGGAGGAGAACGACGGGGAATTGGGGATCCTTGCGCCCGGAGGATGGCTTTCGGCCGATTGCATCGGCATACCCATTCTGAGCAGGAACCGAAACCACTACAATACCTTTCCGCTCGACGCGGCCGTGGCCCGGCGCGCGGAGACCCTGATCCGCAAGGTACGCGCGGATGCAGCTCCGGCCGTGCGCTCCGGTCCTTTCGTAACAGTACAGCAATGCAGCGGCATCGCCGCCAGAGGCAACGAACTCGCAGCGCGATTCAACGCGATCTGCGAGAATATGGAAGGCGCGGCCGCCGCGCACGTTTGCGCGCTTTACGGCGTTACCTTCATCGAACTGCGAGGCATCAGCAACCTCGTGGAAGACCGGAACACGGACGCCTGGAAGCTCCCACTGGCCTCAGAGAACGCGCAACGGGCCGCGCGTGTCCTGATTGAAAACCTGGCGCCGTGAGAAACTACGAGACTACGAATAAACGAGACTACGAGACTACGAATAGACGAGACTACGAATAGACGAAACAGCGAAACTGCGAAAAGACGAAAAAGCGGGAATACATCATCCGTCTTCTGGTTTACTCGTATTCTCGTATTCTCGTATATCTCGAGGTTCCGATGGCGAACGTTTCGCTCGGCTATTCTCCCAGCCCTAACGACAACTACATCTTCTACGGACTCGCCCATGGCAAGATCTCCGGAGCACCCGCGTTTGATACGGTCCTCGATGACATAGATGCGCTCAACCGTCTGGCCATCGACGGCCGGTTGGACGTCACCAAAGTTTCCTTTCACGCCCTGGGACACCTCCGGGACGAGTACTGCCTGCTTCATGCGGGCGGCGCCCTGGGCCGAGGCTGCGGTCCCCTCGTTGTTGCCGAAAGACCCATGACGCCGTTGGAACTGACCGGCGAAAAAATCGCGATTCCCGGAAGACTGACCACCGCCACCCTGCTGCTGCGGCTGTTCCAGCCCTCCCTCGACGATCTCGTCGTTCTGCCTTACCACCGCATCATGGATGCCGTGCGGACGGGCGAAGTCGGCGCCGGGCTCATCATACACGAGAGCCGTTTCACCTATCCCGAATTCGGTCTGAGCGAAGTCGTCGACCTGGGCGACTGGTGGGAACGCAGCACCGGCCACCCCATTCCGCTTGGAGGCATCCTTGCCCGACGCGACCTGGGCGTTGACCGGATTCGTGACATCGATAGAGCCGTCCGGGAAAGCGTGGAATACGCCCACGCCCACGCGGGACCAGTCTTGAAGGACATCCTCCGGAATGCGCCGGAAATGGATGGGTCCGTCGTGCAACGGTTCATCGACCTGTACGTCAACAACTATACTCTGGACTACGGTCCGGACGGGGAGGCCGCGATTGCCGATATCCTTGCGCGCGCCGAAACCGCTCGCATCATTCCGACATCAGAAAAATCTCTCTTTGTTGACGATTAAATGAAAGGAGCCGCATCAGTGTCCAGACCCAGGATCGGATTCATCGGACTCGGAATTATGGGGAAACCCATGTCCAAACACCTGCTCGCAGCCGGTTACGACGTGGTTGTGCACAATCGAAGCCGGGAACCCGTGGCCGAACTGGCTGACGCCGGCGCCAGGGAAGCCCGTTCTCCCAGGGAAGTCGCCGAAAACAGCGACGTCATCATCACGATGTTGCCCGACTCTCCGGACGTGGAGGAGGTCGCACTCGGACCCGGCGGCATTATTGAAGGCGTGAGCCGGGACGACGTCTACGTCGACATGAGCACCATAGCGCCCACAGTCACCCAGGACGTGGGCCGGGCGATGGCGGAAAAAGGCGTTCGCTGCCTGGATGCGCCGGTAAGCGGAGGCGATATCGGCGCGCAGAATGCCACCCTCTCCATCATGGTGGGCGGCGACGAGGATGTATTCAATTCAGTCAAGCCCATTTTCGCGGCGATGGGTCAGAATATCGTACTGTGCGGACCCCTCGGCGCCGGTCAGACCGTGAAGGCCTGCAACCAGGTCCTGGTTGCCGTCACCATTGCCGGGGTGTCCGAAGCATTGACCCTCGGCGCCAGGGCAGGCGTCGACCCGGCCAACATCGTGCGGGTCCTGAGCGGAGGTCTTGCGCGGTGCGGCGTACTCGAGAACCGGGGAGAGCGCATGGTCAACGGCGACTTCGACCCGGGCTTCCGCATCCGGCTTCACTACAAGGACCTCAACATCATCATGAAAACCGGCAGCGACTACAATGTGCCGCTGCCGGTTACAAGCATCGTACATGAACTGTTCAACCTGGCGATGGCCAGAGACCGGGGCGAACTGGATCACTCCGGACTGTTGACCGTCGTCGAGGATCTGGCCGGCGTACAGGCCCGCACGGCAGGCGCGGGCTGACGCGCTGTTAGCAGTCCGTTGATAAAACCGCTCTGCAGGCGAGGCCGAGCCATTGTGGTCGAAGACAAGGCGCGCAACCGAGTCCCATCCTGCGATTCGGCGAGGGAGCGCAACGCAGTATTTCGACCGCAAGGGCCGGCCGTAGCCCGGATGGACTTTTTCAACGGGCTGCTAAGGCCACCCGTTTGGCTGCGCCGGTTCACCCTTCGATTCCGGCCGGCTCCTCGACCGGTTCATCCAGCGCCCTGCGCGGCGCCTGCATCCGGTTCAGGGCGCCGTGCAGGTACTCCCGGATGGCGCCCCGGGTGCGGAGGGAGAGCGCTTCTTCCGCCACTGCCTTTGCTTCTTCCATGGTGACAGACCGGATCGCCTGCTTGATCTCGGGAACCATACGCGGACCCGCGCTGAATCCATCCACCCCCATGCCCATCAACAGGACGCAACTGTGCGGGTCGCCGGCCATTTCTCCGCAAACCGTGACCGGAATGTCGTGACGGTGTCCGGCGTCCACAACGGATTTGATCAATCGCAACACGGCGGGATGATACGGATCGTACAGATATGCGACCCGTTCATTGCCCCGATCCACCGCGAGGGTATACTGGACAAGATCGTTGGTCCCGATACTGAAAAAACACACTTCGCGAGCAAGCTGATCGGCCACGACAGCCGCCGACGGCACCTCGATGACCGCGCCCACCTTGCAATTCTCGTCGAACGGCACGCCGGAACGTTTAAGTTCGGCGCCAGCCTCGGCGAGTACGGATTTGGCCTCCAGCAGCTCCTCCACGCCCGAAATCATCGGGAACATCAGCTTCACGTTTCCGTACGCGCTGGACCGGAGGATGGATCTCAGTTGAATACGGAAGAGATCTCTATTCGCCAGTGAGTGGCGGATGCCGCGCCAGCCCAGAAACGGGTTGGTTTCTTCGGCGGCGTGCGATGCCTGCGCCAGCTTGTCTCCGCCGAGGTCCAGCGTCCGCACCACGAGCGGATGAGGCGCCATCTGTTCGGCCAGACGAGTGTACGCAGCAGCCTGTTCATCTTCACCCGGCAGGCTGGATCCCGCGAGATAGAGGTACTCCGTCCGGAACAGGCCGATGCCTTCCGCGCCGTAAGCCAGCGCAGACCGCCCCTCTTCAGGCAATTCTATATTTCCCTGAAGGCACACACGAACGCCATCGAGGGTTTCGGCGGGTGCGTCGGTAAACCTGAGCAGACCCTTCTGCAATTCGGTGAACCGGCGGGCTTCGGCGCGGTACCGGCTCAGCGTGTCCGGATCGGGCCGGATACAGACCAGCCCCCGGTTCCCGTCCACAATGGCCGTATCGCCTGGTTCGGCCGACCCCAGGGCCGCTTCAACCCCCACGACCGCCGGAATCTCGAGCCCCCGCGCGATAATCGACGCATGCGAAGTCGCCGCGCCCGCTTCGGTGACCATGCCCAGCACGCTGTCCCGCTTCAGGCGCGCCGCATTGGAGGGGGTCAGCTCGTGCGCGATCACGATCGCGGGAGCGGTCATCCGTTCCAGCAGCGCATCCTCCCGCCGGCACAATCTGGATAGTACCCGCCTTTCCACGTCGAGGATATCCGCGCGCCTTGCCCTGAAATAGTCGTCCTGAATTGCGTCGAACTGGCGGCGCACCTTCTGGAGGGTCAGCCAGAACGCGTACTCCACGTTCACCCGATCATTCCGGATCGATGCGAGGGTGGGGGCATGCAGGGCCGCGTCGTCCAGAATCATCAGGTGCGCGTCGAATATCTGGGCGTGGTCCGGCCCCAGCTTCTCCTCAACCCGAACCCGCGTTGCCTTCAGGTCTTCCGCCACGGAAGCCACCGCATCCAGAAACCTCCGCACCTCGCCGTCGACTTCATCTTCCCCGATGCGCCGGTAGTCTACCCACGGCTCCTCCGGGTCGTGAAGATAAACCGGTCCGATGGCGATGCCGTTCGATGCCTGGATGCCCTTGAGTACCTTCATCGGTCTGGGACCTTGCACGCGTCAATGTGCCGGTTCAGTCAAACTCGCCCTCGATCATCCGCACAATCTCGTCCAGGGCTTCCTCTTCATCCGGACCCGCTGCCCGGACGCGAATTTTCGCATCCGTCTCCGCCGCGAGCATCATAACGCCCATGATACTCTTGCCGTTGACCTCAAGCCCGTCCTTGATCAGGGTAATCTCGGATACATACTTTGCGGCCGCCTGCACAAGAAGGGCCGACGGCCGCGCATGGATACCCAACCTGTTTTTCACCGTGGCTTCTCGTTCCGCCATAACCTGTTCGTGCCGTTATGATAGTACCTGTCGGAGGTGAACAATCTATCTAAATCCGGTCATCCTGTCAAGCGCTGCCGGGCCTTTCCACGCGCGTCCGGACACCCGTTGCCCGTCCCCCGACACCCCTGATCGAAACAAAAACCGCCAGAGTCCTTCCCGGCGGTTGCGTTGATTCTGATATCCGGCCTGCACGTCCTAACCGCAATGGACGGCCCCGGCGAACTCACGGACCAGCGCGGGGTCCCGTTTTGCTTCCAGGATACTGCCCACCACCACAAAATCGGCGCCTGCCGCGGCCTTCGCGCCGGCATCCCGCGGCTCCCGGATGCCTCCACCTGCAATCACCGGTATGGATACGTTACCCGCAACCGCGGCGATCATTTCGTCGGAAACCATCCGTTCGGCGCCGCTTCCCGCATCCAGATAGACACACTGCATGCCGAGGTACTGGGCTGCCAACGCGTGCGCGACCGCAATATCGGGTTTGTCTCCGGGCATCGGCCTGGTATTGCTGATATACTCGGCCGTCGTCTGCCGGCCGGAATCCACCAGCATATACCCGGTTGAAATCGCTTCCAGACCGTACGCCTTGACAATAGGCGCAGCTTTGACCTGCTGTCCGATCAGCAGGTCCGGGTTTCGCCCGCTCACCATGCACAGAAAGAGAATCGCATCTGCGGCCGACGATACCTGGTTCATGTCGGGACCGGGAAAAATCAGCAAGGGAAGTCCGACTGCGCGCTTGACCTCTCTCACAACCCTGTCGAAATCGGTATAGAGCAGAAAACTGCCCCCCATCAACAGGGCGTCAGCACCGTTTTCCGCACACATCTCCGCCGTGTGAACCAGGTCATGCTTGTCCATCCGATCGGGATCCAGGAGGCACAGGAATCCCGTACCCCGTTTTCTGAGAACCGATTGAAGGGTTTCGTATGTCGACATGGGTGCGATCTACCTTTCCAGATGTAACCGGACGATCTCAGGAACCCGGGCAAGCGCGTCGGATATCCTTTCAGGATGCCTGCCGCCCGCCTGCGCAAGGTGGGGGCGTCCACCGCCGCCTCCGCCCACCAGCTCAGCCACCGCCTTGACGATATTGCCGGCCTGCACGCCCCGCCGGATGAGGTCGTCCGTCACCACCGCGATCAGTGAGGCCTTGCCATTCAGCGCCGCACCCAGAACGCCCACACCCGATTCGAGGGTGTCACGAAGCCGGTCGCCCATTTCCCGAAATGCCTCCATGTCCGCCGGCTGGACCGCGGTAGCCACCACCCTGACCCCGTCCACCTCCACCGCGGCGCCCGCCAGGTCGCGCATCTGCTCCCCGGCGGATGCGCTGCGTATGGATTGCACCGTCCGCTCGAGTTCCTTGCCCCGGGAGATCAACCGCTCGACGCGATCGGGAAGCGCGTCGGCCTCTACGCTCAACATTTCCTCCAGAGCGGCAAGGGTGGATTGCTGTTTCCGGAAAAGCGCCTCGACACCCGCACCGGTGACCGCTTCCACACGCCGAACGCCGGCAGCCGTTCCCGTTTCGGCCGTCAGCAGAAGCATGCCGATCTGACCCGTCGATTCCACGTGGGTACCGCCGCACAGCTCAAGGCTGAAGTCTCCAATCCGCACGGTCCGCACGATATCGCCGTATTTTTCGGAAAACAACATCCGGGCGCCGTTACGTCGAGCTTCTTCAAGACCAACCATTTCGGTGTCTACTTTGAGATCACGTCGGATCACCCGGTTTACAATACGGGCGATCTCGTCCTGCTGAGCGGGCGTGACGGCTTCGAAGTGATTGAAGTCGAACCGCAGCCGGTCCGGCGCGACGAGCGACCCGGCCTGATTCACGTGATTGCCGAGTACCTGGCGGAGAGCCTCGTGAAGCATATGGGTGGCGGTATGGTTTCGGGCGGTCTCCATCCGTCGCCCCGCGTCTACCCGCGCCTCCACGTGTGCGCCCTCCAGCGCGTCGGCGCAACCCCGTGAAAGGCGCCCCCGGTGTACAATGCCCTCGCCCGAACGGAACGTCTCCTCGACCAGAACCTCCAGATCTCCGTTTCGAATCCGTCCCCGATCGCCCTCCTGCCCCCCGGCTTCGGCGTAGAACGGCGTCTCCCTCAGGTAGACGTCCACCCTGCCATCCTCCACCGCCTTGTGCGCCGCAACGACCGTGTCCAGCGCCAGGCGATCGTATCCAACGAACACGGAATGTTCCGGAGGAAGGAAATCGCTGGACACCGCCTCCCGGGACGCGAAGACCCGCCGCCCGGCTTCCCGCGATCGCGCCTGCTGGGCAGCCATCTCGGCATCAAACCCCTCCAGGTCCACCTCCAGCCCGCGTTCCGCGCACATCAGCTGCGTGAGGTCGATTGGGAAACCGTAGGTGTCATACAGGCGAAACGCGTCCCGTCCGGAGATTCTTCCGTCCCCGGAAACGACCTCGAACATCTCCAGCCCCCGGTCGAGCGTTTTTCCGAACCCTTCTTCCTCCGAACGGATGACCCGGGAAATGTGGTCGGCCTGCTCCGTCACTTCGGGAAACACATTCCCCATAACGTTCACGACAACCGGCACCAGCCCATGAATGAACGGATCGTGCATCTCCAGCGTGCGCCCGTATCGCGCCGCCCGCCTCAGGATACGCCGCAGCACGTACCCCCGCCCCTCGTTGGACGGCAGCACTCCGTCCGCAACCGCGAAACAGAGCGTACGGATATGGTCTGCGATAACCCGCATCGCCACCCGGTTTTCGTCGTTGTAGGATCTCCCGGTAACCTCGCTGATTTCGGTGAGAATCGGCTGAAACAGATCGGTATCGTAAGTGGATTCCACCCCCTGGAGCACGGTGCAGATGCGCTCGAATCCCATGCCGGTATCCACGTGTTTGTCGGGCAGCGGATGCAGAACGCCTTCGGCATCCCGGTTGAACTGAATGAAGACCAGATTCCAGATTTCCGACGTATCCGGACCGTCGAGGTCCGGAACCTCGCGGAACCACGACGCCGGATCTTCCCCGAGATAGTAGTGCAACTCCGAACACGGACCGCACGGACCGGTCTCGCCCATCTGCCAGAAATTGTCCGTCTTGTCCAGCCGCAACACCCGTTCCGCGGGGAGATCCGTCACCTCCGTCCAGAGCGCTTCCGCCTCCTCGTCCGCCGCCAGTCCGTCCGCGGCGTCCCCGCCGAATACCGTGGCGCAGAGCCGGTCTCCGGGCAGCTGCCAGACCTCGGTCAACAGTTCCCAGGCCCACGCGATGGCTTCCCGCTTGAAATAGTCTCCGAACGACCAGTTGCCCAGCATTTCGAAAAACGTATGGTGCTGCGCACTGAAGCCCACCTCTTCAAGATCGTTGTGATGCCCCGATACGCGGATGCATTTCTGGGTATCCACCGCCCGGCTGTAATCCCGGCGGCCGGTGCCCAGAAACACGTCCTTGAACTGATTCATCCCCGCATTTGTAAACAGCAGGGTGGCATCGTCCTGCGGCGCCACGGGCGCGCTCGGTACGATCGTATGGCCCTTCTCTTCGAAGAATCGAAGATACTCTTCACGGATGTTGGCTGAAGATTTCATGGTGTGATATGCATTGGCAAAGGTACAAGCGAACCGCGGCACGAGACGCAGTTCCGGGTTTTACGCCTGATGCGGCCGGCTCCGGCTCACGAATCCGGCGCGCCGTCGTTACCGCTTTCGCTGAATTCCAGCCATGCCCGCTCCGCGGCCGAATGCGCCACGGCCCCGAATCCGCGGCGCCCGAGGAACCCGTACATGCGGGAAAGCGCTTTCCGCCGGTCCACGCCGTCGTAGTGTCTTCTGCGCGACCTCAGGAGTTCCATGGCGACAATTTCGGGATCGACGCCCTCGAACAGCTCGTCCAGCACGTCCTCGGCCGTGGCAGGGTCGATGCCTCGTTTTTTCAACTCGTGGCGGAGCAGCCCCCGCCCCGCGGGCCGGATTCGCATACGCTCCTGAACGAAGCGAAAGGCATAATCCCGATCGTCGACCAGCTTCAGCCGCAGCAACTCATCCAGGGTCTGCTCGACCACGGGATCCTGAAACCCGCGGCGGCGCAGCCTTTCTCTCATTTCCGCGCACGAATACGCTCGCGCGGTCAGAAGCCGAAATGCCGCGTTCTTCGCCCTTTCGGCAGTGTTCAGGCGATCCGTCGTCAAACTGGAATCCGGTCTCATCCGCGGCACCTCAATGGCTGGAAATGCCAACTCCCCGGCGCACAGGGTCTCAGGCCACGCGAGAGGACAAGCCGCGTGCTCTGCCCGATGCGCCTCAGGCGCTGTCGCCCGAATCCGCCGTGCCGTTGTCCGCCAGACCCACGGCCTCGCGCACCCGGGATTCGATTTCCGCGGCGAGCTCCGGTTGTTCTTTCAGGTGGTTCTTTACGTTCTCCCGCCCCTGCCCAAGGCGGTCGGTGCCGTAGGAAAACCAGGTACCGCTCTTGCTGACAATGCCGTGAAGTTCGGCGATATCCAGAAGGCTGCCCTCTCTCGAAATGCCTTCGCCGAACATCAGATCGAACTCCGCCTCCTTGAACGGCGCGGCCATCTTGTTCTTGACAACCCGGACACGGACCCGGTTGCCCGTGACTTCCTGACCATCCTTGATAGCGCCAATGCGTCGGATATCCATGCGTACGGACGCATAGAATTTAAGCGCGTTTCCGCCCGAGGTCGTTTCCGGATTGCCGAACATCACACCGATTTTCATCCTGATTTGGTTGGTGAACATCACGCATGTCTTGGACCTGTTGATCGATCCGGACAGCTTTCGCAGGGCCTGAGACATCAGCCGCGCCTGCAAACCCACGTGGGAATCGCCCATGTCCCCCTCGAGTTCCGCGCGCGGTACCAGCGCCGCGACGGAGTCCACCACCACCACGTCGAACCCGCCGCTGCGCACGAGCGTGTCGGTGATTTCCAGGGCCTCCTCCCCGGTATCGGGCTGCGAGATGAGGAGGTTTTCAAGATCGACACCGATCCGCTCCGCAAGTTCCACATTGAGCGCATGCTCCGCATCGACAAACGCACAGGTTCCGCCCTTACGTTGCGCTTCCGCGATGACGTGCAGGGTCAGTGTGGTCTTGCCGGACCCTTCAGGACCGTAAATCTCGACGACCCGGCCCCGCGGGACCCCGCCCGCGCCAAGGGCGACGTCCAGTGCGAGGGCGCCGGTTGGAATCACTTCAACGGCCACCTGACCGCCCTCTTCTCCGCCCAGCCGCATGATGGAACCCTGGCCGAACTGCTTCTCGATTTGCGAAATGGCCAGATCGATGGCCTTTTCCTTGCCGGCGCCACTGGACTTCGCCATTGCCTGCCCCTCCTGACTGAATTGACCTGTTGGATCACGACGCAGCCCACGGCCTTGGCAGCCCGTTGAAAAAGTCCATCCGGGCTACGGCCGGCGCTTGCGGTCGAAATACTGCGTTGCGCTCCCTCGCCG
>CAZKDZ010000226.1:0-6015 GCA_964551635.1 uncultured bacterium
ATCGGTTTGAACCATCGCACGTGCCAGTACCACGGCGATGTGTTCTCCACCATCAGGGTATCCGCGCGAGCGACCCCCGCGTTTCGGATCAGATGCGTGTAATGGGAGGAGCCGACCCCGCTTCGAAACTGGACGGACCTGCGGTAATCCGACACGTCCAGTCCAAGTTCGGTACAGAAGGCCTCCGCGACACCCGCGGCCTGACTCCGGGTCACCTCCAGCTTCAATAAACGGGCGCCGAACCGGTCCACGCGGAACCCGATCATCAATGCGATTCCCGCGACGGCGCAGAGGCCGGCGACAATCCATCTCCGCTTGTCCGGCAGATAGGCATCGGGGTTTTTTTGTGCCACGTCCGGACGTACGGGCTCGGGCGCAGGTTCCTCTATTTCGGCAGGTTCGTCAGGCGCTTCTTCCTCGACGACGTCTTCGACTTCCCGGGGCCGGGCCCTTCCGGTCAGTACCGCGAACGCCGCGGGGAGGGCCGGCACGAGCAGGATTCCGATCACGAGCACGCCGGACACCTGGAAGTAAAGGCTGGATGACTTCACCATGGGCAATGCCACGATGAACGCGTTAATTGCATAGTGGGCGATGATGGGCGCCCAGATACCGAAACGGAGGAACAAAACTCCAAACACGATTCCAATGACAGTGATCTCAATGCCGCGAATGTATATGGGCTCATGGGGATAGTTTGAATGCAGGAACGCCCATACGATCGCCGGCAAGAGAACCGCCAGCCACGGCCGTTTCAGCCATCTGATCAACAGGGGAATCGCCAGCAGACGGAAGAAGAACTCCTCGATCGCCGCGGCTGACAATCCCACCAGCAGCGGGTATATCCAGGGGATGGCCGTGCTGAACGCGTTGTCGTATTCGCTGACGTCGGCGGTCACCCAGACGTCGAAATACCGCCCGCCCAGGAGATAGAACACGGCGACGTAACCAAGAACGGCCCCGGCGGCGCCGTAGCCCACAACCGTCGACCGCAGGAACCCGGCCGAAAAAAGGCCTCGTAGCGACAGGCGTCCGAGAGGGCTCACGCGTTTTTCGGACAACACGTCCCTTTCGAGAACCCCGCCCGCCGTCCCGGCCAGGCAGACGATACCGCCGTTCACCGCGGCGATCAGAACGGCGCTGAACAGAAGCGTCACCAGAAAAGCGCCGTAGGAAATCGTTGTGTCGAAACTATACAGCGCAAGAGGCAGGGCGTTTACGTTCGCCGCAAGCCAGGCGACGGCCACGAGCGTCCCGACGATCAGTCCTGCCTGCCAATGCAACCGCTTTCGACGATAGTTCTTGACCAGAATCACAAGCATGGCAACGCCCAGCGCGAGCCAGAACGGCTGAAAAACCTGAGCCAACAGATTCGCCCTTGAACGGACCTCCCGGTAACTCCGGGAAAAGCTGTCCGGCACCTTCAGGTACTCGCTGAACTGCCCGACGCGGTCCCCGTGAACCACGACGTCCAGCCGGTAGTGCCCGTCATCGCCAACCGTGAAGTCCTTCTTTCGATAGGCGAACCGGTGATCCACCCTGGCCTTGCGTTCCGTGCTGGACCGGTCGATCAACTCGAACCCGTCCAGGTTGTACCCTTGAGTTTCCCCCAGGAAAGCGGATGCAATGACCAGTGCGTCGTCCTGCGCAATGCTGGCGCCTTCGTCCGATTCGAGGATGCGGTGGGAGAATCCGACGACTCGGCCGCCCGGGTCCAGCCCGACCCGAAGTTCCTCCTTCTGCAGCGGTTTGAACCACCGGACGCTCCAGGACCAGACCGACAACCATTCCCTGGCGAGCCGGCTCGTCTCCTCCAGGCCCAGCGTCTGCTCCAGGAAAATCTGCTGCATCTGGCTGCTTGAAAATATCTGGGCGCTCTCGTATTCGGCAAGATCGTATCCCAGGTTCTCCAGATAACCCTGTGCCGTTCGGTTTACTTCGTCGCGGCTCAATTTGAAATCCAGCGACGCGGACGGAATCGCCTCGGTGTAATAATTGAGAAATACCGCCAGCCCGCCCACGCCCAGCACCACGAATACCAGCAGCCACATCGCATCACGACGGTCCATCAAATACTCCTCTCGCATGAATTCGGAATCACGTACATAGACGCCCGCAATGTAAAGAGGCGGGGAAGGCGTACACAAGGAAAAACCCCGGCGACCAATCCATCTGATTCGGTTGCCATCCGTATTGTTTCGCCATATCTTGATGTCTCCGGCAAACGCGCAATTGCGGCGCCCATCTGGGACCCGGCTGTTACCCCGTTGTGATCGAGATGATCCGCAAGGGCCTCCTGCCGATGGATCGTATCGTGACCCATCGCCTGCCCCTCGAACGATTCCAGGACGGGATCGATCTCGTCGCGGCGGGCGACCGTTCGATCAAGGTAACGCTTGAGCCGCAGATGGACGGCGGCGGAATTACCAGGCTGGAATCCATCGACAATTCCTGGCAAAAGAAAAGCAGTTTAGGAGTACCATCAAACCTGCACCCGATGCTTTCCCTGAGCCGCTCCCTGAGCTTGTCGAAGGGTCGGCGAAGTGGAGTGAACGAGTACTGATTGCGGGCATTTCGACAAGCTCAATGACCACGCTTCGATAGGATTTACTCATTCATCACGCCGATACGGACGGAATGGCCGGAAGTGTTGGCTCTAACATTGCGGTGTACCTGTAGATTGGATCGGCAGACAGGAATGTCTGCCCCACCTTCGGCCCGGCATCCTCAAAGGCTCAACGTGCTAATTTACCCATTAACAGACAGGATGGATTCCGCCTGACTCAAGCGAATATCTCGCATTAAACGGAGAGGATAAAATGGAAGAAACCGGGAAGCTCATCCGTCGTAAACTCACAATCAACGTTCCCGGCGACGTCGGAAGCCTCCGGGACTTTCCGCTTCTCGTGGTCATCCTGGACGACGCGTTGAAATCAATCGAGACGGGCGGCCATGTTCTCACAGAAGACGGGAGCGATATCCACTTCGTTTCCAGCGAGGGGGACGCGCTGGCGCACCGTATCGAGTCCTACAGCCCCGATGACGGTGCCCTGAGGGCGCGTGTGAGAGTTCCCTCGCTCTCCTCGGACACGGCGCTCTACCTGTGCTATGGAGGGGGAGCGGTCTCATGCCCGGATCCCGTCTGGGATTCGCACTTTGCGCTGGTCCAATGTAACAGTGACGCGGTTCGCTCCGAATCGCTCGACCGCGCCGAAGCCCTGACCGTCGAAGCCTGGGTTGAAAGCAATCAGGCGAATACGGACGCCTTCCAGGCGCTGGTGTCCAGATGGTCGCTGCGATCGACAATGGATGCATTCGAGTCCTACGATGCCGGGGAAACAGACGGCCTGGACACGAAGGGCTATTTCGGCGCCGTCTCGGACGGGCGGTACGTCTACTTCTCGCCGCAATGCAATGCTTCACAGGAGCGCCACGGCCAGGTCCTGCGATACGATTCCCGGGGCGGGTTCAACGATCCTGAAAGCTGGCAGGGATACGACGCTGGGTGTACGGACGGCCTCAACACGAAGGGGTATTACGGCGTCGTGCACGCCGGAGACCATATCTATTTCGTACCGCGAACCGACGGCAAGACCCTGCACAGCCGCATCCTGCGCTATGACCGGCGCGGGGAATTCCGGGACCCCGGCAGCTGGGAGGCGTACGACATCGGGAAAACCATGGCCTGCCAGAGCGCCGCGTTCGACGGTCGATATATTTACCTTTCGCCCGGATACTACGGTGATTCGGGCGAATCGGGGAAGGCCGTACGCTACGATACCCGGGGCGGTTTCAAGGATCCGGACAGCTATGTGATATTCGATGCCGGGAACACGGACGGACTGGAGGCGAAGAACTACGACGGCGCCACCTTCGACGGCCGTTACGTCTATTACTCGCCGCTCAATGACCGCGGAATCGTCCTCCGCCACGACACTCGCGCCGGGTTCGACGATCCGGCCGCCTGGCAGGCCCTGGATGCCAGCGTTCATGGGATGGGGATGTGCGTGGGCGCCGTTTTCGACGGCCGCTACGTCTATTACGTCCCGTACGCCCACAGCAACGCCGTCAGATTCGATACCCGGGGCGACTTTAAAGACCCGGAGAGCTGGGAGTCCTGGAATGCAGCCGGAACGTCAGGTCTGCATACAAAGGGCTACGACGGCGCGGCTTTCGACGGCCGGTACGTCTACTACATTCCATTCTACGAAGGCGACGAAGATCAACGCGGGTTCCACTGTCGCGTGCTGCGTTACGATACCTGCATGAACTTTAACGACAGGGCCGCGTGGGATGCCGCCGACGGGGGCGTCTTTACCTACCCGCCGAACCCCGGCGGATTCAATGGAGGCGCGTTCGACGGACGCTACGTGTACCTCTCACCGTGGCGCGAAGATCCGGACGAAAACGACGATCGCGAATACACCCCGCACGGAAAGGTGCTGCGCTACGACACCGCGGACGACGCTTCGTTCATCCTCAAATACGCGGAATGCGGTCACAACGGCGGCCTCTGCGCGTCGCTGCCGGGACCGACCTTCACCATTGGCACCGAAAACGGCACCCGGAGCGTACGCGCCAACAGGACCCTCGCCCCCGGACGGCATCACCTTGCGGGGGTCTACGACGGTGAACGGGTAACCCTTTACATCGACGGCACGGCCGTGGCTTCGACCGAAGCAAGCGGTACCGTTCAGTCAGGAAATACACCGGTCGCCATCGGCCGCCTCGCGGGCGGGGGAGCGCCATTCCAGGGCGAAATCGGGGAAGTCCGTATCTCAACTGCCGCCCGGTCGGAACGGTGGATCCATCTGACCCACCAGAACCTTGCGAATCCGGCGGAGTTCGTACGCCTTGGACCGGAAGAAAAATAGGGCCGCGTGCAAAAGCACATCGGCCCCGAACCGGTATCCTGTTTCGGGTTTATTTCACCACGCTCCCGCCGATCCGGCTTCCCGCCCGCACGTGAACTTCGACACCACGCCGGGAGTCTTCCTTCAGGTCATCGTCGAAAACGACCGCTCCCGGCTCGAACAGCAGCACAAGCGTGGACCCGCCGAACTGAAAATAACCCTTCTCCTGGCCCCGTTCCACCGGTCCCGGCGTGTACGTCTCAACGATGCTCCCGACCGCGAAGCCGCCGATTTCCAGATATGCGATCCGTCCGAACCTGTCCGAATCGAACCCGGTCACCGCGCGTTTGTTCCGCCAGAATACGCCCGGCACCCGGGCAAGGCCAAGCGGGTTGACGATATAGTACCGCCCGGCGATAATGCGCGGCCGCCCGGCTGTCCCGGAATCCGGGAAGTGGAAACGGTGATAGTCATACGGCGCGAGCCGCACCACGAGCGCCGAACCGTGCCGAAAGGGGCGCGCTTCCTCCTCGGAATCCAGCAGGGGCGCCAATGGAACCGCCGCTCCCTTGACGGGGATCCGTGCCCCCTCCAGGAGATGTTGAAAGACCGTCACCTTGCCGTCCGCGGGACAACTTAACGCCTCGGGATCCGGCGCGAACGGCCTGGCGTCGGGTCTCAACCGGCGGGTGAAGAACGCGTTGAAGTTCGGATAGCGTTCCGGAGGATATTCGATCTCTTCCACGTCGATGCCGTACTCCCGCACGAAACGGGAAATCTTGCGGCGACTTCCGGGCCGCGCCTGCATCCATCCATACAACCGGCAGAAGATCGAATTGTTCAGCAGCAGATGGAAGACTCCGAGGACGAACGAAGACTGGAAAACCCGTTGAAAGAACCCGTAAGACAGAGGCTCCGTTATCGTCCGCCCCGTTCTTCGATCCCGGTACCTGATCTCGAAACCGTCATCCATCTGCCTGTCAACCTCAATTCGAAGAAACACAACAGGCAAATTAACCACAAAAAGCCTGAATGCGGGTAGAGGGTAGACCAAAAGCGGTGAGACGGTAGAAGAAATGCGGGGAGACGGTAGAGGTGAGACGGGAGAAGAAATCCTCGCCCGGTATGTCTTCCCTACTTGCCTTCGGCGCCAAATGAATCC
>CAZKDZ010000227.1:0-12293 GCA_964551635.1 uncultured bacterium
GGCAGGTTGATTGCAACCCTGATCGTGAACTTCCACGCCTTTCACGCGGGCGAGTCCCTGAATCCCGTGGACGGGAAGAAGATGAACCGGTGCTTTCCCGGCCGCAAGGAGGGTACGTCGAGCGAGCGGGTGGCGTATCGACTCTTTCATCGCGCGGTGAAACAGGCGGACTACTGTATCGATCTGCACCAGGGCGGCGTCCGGCCCATGATCGACGAAGTCCGCGTGAGGGTGGACCGGAGGAAACGCATCCATCGGGCTTGCATGGAAATGGCCCGCGTTTTTGGCATTGGGTACATTCTGGACTGCCGGGGTCCGGACGGACAGCTGGCACGAGCGGCCCCCGATGAAGGGATACCGACGATCGACCCGGAACTGGGAGGATGTGTCGGATGGGATGAAGGCAGCATCGAGAAGGGCGTGGCGGGCGTGGAGAATATTCTGAAGCACTACGGGTTTATCGAGGGCCGGGTCCGGACGCCCCGCCGGCAGATCGTGGTGGACGGCTTCCTTTCGCTCCTCGCAGCCCGGGGCGGGTTTCTGGAGTACAGGGCCGCACTGTACGACCATCTGCAAAAGGGCGACCCCGTTGCGGACGTGACCGATCCGTTCGGCAAGGTACTCGAGTCGGTTTACGCCCCCCAGGATTCCATTTTCTGGGCGCGGTCGTTGCGTCCGATGGTCGCCTCGGGCGAAGCGCTGGCTATGCTCGGGAAGAATATACGTTACGTATAAACAGAAGTCGCAACGTTACAGAGTGATTATTCGTAGTCGGACCTGATGGCGTCGATGCGTTCACGAACGACCGGCCGGATGTACACCTCCTCTAGAGAAAGCCGCGCGAATTCCCGCGCGAAGATCTCATTGCGTGTTCTTGCCTCGGCGCTCCGGTTCAGGATGAAGCGTCGCTCGCCTTTCACCACGCACAGGCCGCCGTCGCCCCCTTCGAGTTTCGCGTACGTAACGGGTATGTTCAGACGTTCGGCGAGGGCTTCGAACTCCTGCAATAGCTGGGTATCGGTCATATTGGTCAGAGGACAAGCCTTCAGCCGTCAGCCATTGGCCGTCAGCTAAATCGGCTTGCGATACGGATACGAGACGACAATCAGTGCGAAATATAACGAACCAGGCACGGATTTACAACGGTACTGAATGAAACTCGACCGACGTTTCGGAGATGAACCAAAAAAGTCTCGCAGATGGACGTGGGCCGAATGACGAGCGATTTCCGCGGCGTCCGGTACCTCTGACGATGGAACTGGCTCCGTTTACAGGCCCGAAGGCTTTCGGCAAGGCGTATCGGGTAATGCTGGACAACGACCCTCACGCCGAAGGCAGCGTCGATCGCGAGATCGCGTCGGGCATGATCAGGCTCTGCCGTGAAACCTCGGGTTACCTCTACGGGGACTACACGGATCTTAACGCGGGCTATGTGAAAGGGTCCCGACCAATTCTGGAACAGTTGCTCACCGAGGCTGACCTGCCGGTTGGTGAACATGAGCGGCAGATTGCCCGGATCGTTGAAATCACTCGGGGCCTGGATCATGACGATGCGCCTGGAGAGTTGGCCGATTTGAAATTCGGAGGAACGGAAGAGGAGATCATCGCGAGAGGCACAGACTGGTGTACCGACGTGGCGCGAGTGGGCTGCGCGCTCTATCAGGTTGCCGGTTTTTCCAGCCGCATCGTGTATCTATTCAATCTCAATGCCGCCTACAGCGGACACGTTATCGTGGAAGTGTATCGAACCGGAACGTGGGGCGCCGTTGACACGAGTTCGGGGGTCGTCTATCGGAAGTGCGACGGTCGGCCGGCAACGACGTGGGATCTGATGAACGACGCCGAACTGGTCGGACGCGACGAGGGTCCGGAAGCCGGGTTTACGCGTCCGTCCCAATTCACCGCGGCCGGTATCGCCAACTACAGCGCGCAAGACTCGGACCTGTACGATTATACCGTAACCGGATTGAATGCCTACTATCGTGCAATCCTGTCCATGGCCGAACAGGGTTGGCCCGGCGGGCTTCGATGGCTGCATGGCGAAACGTGCGATCCCGGGTGAGATTTCCATCCTTTTTCCACGGCGAACCTTGACAATATCGCCACGTTTTTCTACGTTATCGAATGTAAATTCCGACAGTTACCGTGCGGATACTCAACCGCTGCATTTTACGGCGCACTTGCTGCTCCGGCATGTGATATCGCAGGTCACCACGATGAGACCGGACACAGATTCAGTCCCGAAATATGACCAAACCCGGTAAAGAGAGCCAGGAATCGCAGGACGATCGCAGGTGCGCAGTTTCCATATGAACGATGCCAACAATATGTCGGGTAGGACCGTACAGATTATTCTTCTATTCGAGCGATCGTGATGAACCTCCTCACGTTCACGTAGAGAGCGGGAATAAAACCGCCAAGTTCTGGCTCGAGCCGGTTCGACTTCAGGCCGGCGGAGGATTCAGTCGAGCTGAGATCGGCAGGATTCAAAAAGCGGTAACAGAAAACAAGGATCTCTTGCTCCGAGGGTGGGATGGATTCTTTGCAGACTGAACGCACCGCGGCCAGAGCCGCGGACATTGTTGTAACAGACGATAGTCTGACTGTCAATTTCGTCGACGGGCGCAGTATATCGGTACCACTGGCGTGGTACCCACGGCTCGTTCACGGTACTCCCCGGGAGCGGGCGAACTGGAGAATCATAGGTAGCGGGGAAGGGCTTCATTGGCCGGATTTAGACGAGGATCTAAGTGTAGAAGGGCTACTTTTCGGCAGACCGTCCGGTGAAAGTCAGCGTTCCATTCAACGATGGTTGAACGCGCGTGGCAGGCGTCACGAATAAACCTGGTATTTCCAGCGAAAAAAGCCTCACCTGTTCGATCTGTTTTCTATTTCGGCGTTGTGCCGATCAATCAAGAATTCAGGACACAGATCCATCACGGAAGGCGTCGGTAGCTTGGGTCTACGGTTTCTTGTAACCCGCCTCACAACTGGCCTCCGTCGACGATTACTCCCGCATGAAGAACAATAGCCCTCCTCGTTGTATCATCTTCGATCTGTCGGAAATTTTCATCGCGGGGCTTCCCGGAGTCGAGAAGCGAATCTCGACAGCGCTCTCCATTCCCGAAGACGGTCTCCTGGAGTGCTTTGGAGGAGAACCGGTGATGCAGGCCCTGAGAGGGGAAATATCAGAGGATTCCTATCTGGGCGGGATTCTGGAGCGAACGCGCTGGAACCTTGGTCTGGCGCCGTTCAAACGAATGATCAGGGACAACTTCCACGTCCGGATCGAGGGTTCTCTCGAAATCCTTCACGAGGTCGTTAAAACACATCACGTCGCCTTGCTGTCGGACCACGTTCGTGAATGGGTTCCGTACATCAGGTCGATTCATCCGTTTCTGGACCTGTTCGACGACCGGTTCTACTCGTACGAACTGGGCAAGACCAAGTCCGACCCGACGGTCTTTCCGAATGTACTCTGGTCGCTGGGATACCAACCGCACGAATGTCTGTTTATCGACGATCGGATACAGAACGTGAGGAGCGCGGAATCGGTCGGCCTGCCGACCATCCACTTTCGCAATGCCCGGCAGTTGAGGACCGATCTGACTCGAAGACGAGTCCTGCCCTGAAGTCTTGAAACGCAACGACTGCCGGCGGAGTATGGCGGTTCCCCCGCGATCCGGTATTGGCCGGCCGTCAAGTCAGATAGGTAAAACGGTGATCGAGATTATCTCCCACGAGAGTGCGGATGACCTGATTTCACAGACCGCCGCATATCTGGAATTGCACGAGAGCGAACACAACCTGCCGCTGGGGCTGATGTACGGACTTGCAGGGAGTCCGCGGCGCTTCGGCGTCGAACCGCCTGTAATGTTGAGTGTCCTGGACGATGGCCGAGCCGTTGGGATGGCAATCTTGACGCAGGGAAGAAAACTCATCCTGAGCAGATTCGACGTAAAAACTGAGGATGCCGTGGCACCTCTGGTCCGCCGCTTGCGCATGAACGAGGTCTCGGTACCCGGCGTTGTCGGGCCGGAGGAGGAAGCCCGCGTTTTTTCCGATCGCTGGACCGAAGCCGTGACCGGAGGTTCAGCCACTCTGGCCATGCGAATGCGCGCCTTCGAAATCAGAGAAGTCGCCGAGGTGCCCCTTTCCGGGGGGATGATGCGCCTGGCGTCCATGGATGATCACGCACTGATGGCGCGGTGGACTGCGGAATTCTCGGAACAAATCGGTGAGCCAACGGAACCGGAGGCAGCCGCCGGCGCGGCCGAGCGGTTCATTCGGGCCGAACAGCTGTACATCTGGGACCGCGAGGGCCCGGTTTCCATGGCGAAGACCTCCCGCGCGACCAGAAACGGCATTACCATCAATGGCGTGTATACGCCCGCTGAGCATCGGAATCAGGGATACGCCACGTCGTGCGTCTGGTCGCTGACGAAGAAGCTCCTCTCGGACGGCTATTCGTTCTGCAGCCTGTTTACAGATCAATTGAATCCCACGTCCAACAGCATCTATACCAAAATCGGCTACAGGCCGGTGGGGGATGCGTTGACGTACGACTTCGCATATTCGGGGTCAGGCGGATCGGCCGAGGCCACTTGAAGTGTTGATTCCAACCGAACGCACCGGGCAGCCGAAGGCGCCTGGATGCCTGTCACTTGAATGGAGCCGGATGTGAAGTACGATCTGATCATCAGGGGAGGGACGCTGGTCGATCCGGCGGAAAACCTCAGCGGCGTACGGGAGGTGGGTTTCGCGGAGGGACGGGTTGCCGCTGTCGGCGAATGTCTGGATAAGGACGATGCCCGTGAAGTGATCGACGCATCGGGTTGCGTGGTAACGCCCGGGCTGATCGATCTTCACGTCCATGTATTCGCCGGCGTCAGTCACTATGGCATCGAACCCGATCCCACGTGTCTGGCTCGTGGCGCGACGACCGTGGTCGATGCGGGGTCCGCGGGCGCCGATATTTTTCCGGGTTTCCGGAAATACGTCATCGACGTGAGCGAGACGCGGATCCTGGCGCATATGAATATCTCGTCGCAGGGCATGCTCACCGAGGAGATCGGAGAGTTCGAGATTCCCGAATATGCGGACGTGGACAAGGCGTGCCGCATGATCGAGCGTCACCGGGATATCGTTCTGGGCGTGAAGGTCCGGCTGACAAGGAATACCATCGTCAGTGAACGGTCCGGAATGATCCCGCTCCACCGGGCAAGGGAGGCGGCGGACGCGGCAGGACTGTCCATCATGGTACATCCGCAGGACGCCTGGTGCAGTTCGATTGACGATATACTCGGAGTGATGAAGGGTGGGGACATTCTGACGCATTGTTTTCACGACTACCCGTGCGGGGTTCTCGACGAAGAGGGTCGTGTCCGCGAATCGGTCCTGGAAGCGATCGAACGGGGCGTCGTGTTCGACGTGGGCCACGGCGCCGGGTCTTTTTCGTGGAAAATTGTTGAGAAGGCGCTTTCGCAGGATGTGCTTCCCACGACGATTTCATCGGATTTGCACATCTACAATGTCAACGGACCCGTGTACGACCTGGCATCCGTGGTTACGAAGTTCCTGCATCTGGGGCTGTCGATTGAAGACTCGATCTCGCGCGTGACGTCCGTGCCTTCAGCAATAATCGGGATGGAGGGGGAGGTGGGGACGCTGGCGAAGGGAGCGTTCGGGGACGCGGTCGTATTCGAGCTGCGGGAAGGGGACTTTCGTCTCGAAGACTCGACGGGGGAGGTACGCATGGGCAAGAGGAATCTGGTTCCCGTAACCGTCGTCAAGGGCGGCCGCGTCTATTCGGCTCGTGGCCGTCGCGGAACGTGATGGAAGACCGGGATTGATACGGCGGGCAGATCCAGCCGGGCAGCGGTAACAATCTGATCGTCGTTGCGGATGAATTGAACAGGAGACGTCGATCGTGAATCAGGAATCTCGAAATGTGCAATTCGCGTCGCGCGCCGGCGGTCTGCACTCAGTGTACGTGCCATTCCGACAGCAGCGCCATCAGGGAAATACCGATGATGATGAGCACGAATTTGACCACCCTGTCTGAATCCCTGACCGGCATCGGCACGTCGTCGTCCCCCGCCAGCGCGCTCAATACGTATTTCGCCAGGCGCATCTCCCGCGTCGACATCTCCGCGTCGATGATTTCAACGGCTGCGACGTAGATGAAGGTCCCGGCGGCGATTGCGTTGAAGCTCCCCTCGATCAGGGCCGCGATGTTTTCATGCGCACCCAGGACCGCCGCCATCAACAGGCCGATGATCACGCCCATTGGCGTCATGATTGCGAAGATTGCAAGCATGGATTTCTGCTTCCTCGCGCGGATGCCCGCCTCGTAGATGCACACCATAAGTGCAAAGGCGGCTGACCCCTTGTGACACAGAATCCCGAGCAGGATGACGAAGGAGCCGATCACGTTCGATTCGAGACCCAGCGTGATACCGGCGATGATGGAGTGGATTGACAGGAGCGCCAGGAGTACGTACGGGTAGACGGAATGCTGAAGCTGCGCGCTCCCGGGCGAATGGTCGGCGTGATGATCTCCGTAGATCACGCGATCGATCAGCAGCAGGGCGCCGAGGCCCAACGCCGCCAGAAGCGCTGCCAGCGGAAATTCCACGACGCCCTCCAGCTTCTCCATCCCTTCAGGCAACAGATGGATGAAGCCCACCCCGAGAAAGAGACCGCCTGCAAAGGCGTTGCCCAATGAAAAGAACCGCCGGCTATAATCGTGGCGGGCGGCCAGGAGCGGGATGACGCCGCCAATCAGGGCGATGGCCAGAATCGCGACTGCGGCGAGCAGCTTGAACGTCAATAGCGACATGAATCAATTCTCTCTCCAGCGCCTCAGGGCAACCATCCGTCGACACCGGACTGGAAGGAATGATGCCACGCGGAACCTCGTGCTTCAGATAAGAGTCCGCTTCGATTTCAACGCAATATAGGATTTTTGCTTCACGTAGACCAACCTTTTTCACATTTCGCGTGACAGTAGAGGAGTTTCGATGTCCATCACAAGATATCCCGGACGGGCAGTAGGCCGCAGCGAATCCGTCGAACACAACGACCTCGTCTATACAGCCGTGATTGCGCAGGATCTCTCGGCTGACTTCAGAGGCCAGAGCAGGCAGGCCCTTGAACAGCTGGATGCAAATCTCGCCGAGGCCGGTACCGACAGAACGCGACTCCTCTCCGCGACGGTCTACATCACGGACATGTCCAGAAAGCCCATCCTCAACGAGGTCTGGGACACATGGATCGGTCCCGATCACTGGCCCCAGCGCGCCTGTGTGGAGGTTGGTCTCGAGGGAGACACGCTTGTAGAGATCGTGGCCATCGCTGCGAAATAGGTTGTGCATCAGGTATGTGAAAATGAGCGTCGACAGCGTCATAGAAAAAACGAAAGCGCCCGCCACGACAGATTCGTTAAAAAGGGATCTGCGCGCGCTTGGCCTCGAACCAGGCATGGTTGTCCTGGTACACTCATCCTTGAGCGCTTTGGGATGGGTGTGCGGGGGCGCCGTCGCGGTCATTGCCGCTCTTCAGCGCGTGCTGGGAACTTCCGGGACGCTGGTGATGCCCGCCCATTCGCCCGGCCTGTCCGAGCCCGGCAAGTGGGAAAACCCTCCCGTGCCGGAGTCGTGGTGGCCGGTCATTCGCGAGAATATGCCGGCCTACGATCCCGCGCTTACTCCCACTCATTCGATGGGTATAATCGCCGAGCTATTCCGTAAGCAAAGACGTGTTCTCCGCAGTTCACATCCGCAACTCTCATTCTGCGCGTGCGGCCCTCAGGCATCGTATATCGTGGATGAACATTCACTGGACTTCGGCCTGGGCGAGCGTTCACCGCTGGCGAGAATCTACGATCTGAACGGTTTAGTCCTCCTTCTCGGTGCGACTCATGGATCCAATACGTCGATGCATCTTGCGGAATACCGGGCGGATTTTCCAACCAGGAAGGTGGTGCGGGAGGGCGCCCCCATCGATGCGTCGGGAGCGCGGCAATGGACAACGTTCGAGGAAGTCGAACCGGACAGCTCCGATTTCGATCGCATCGGAGAGGACTTTCTGAAGTCTGACGCGGGGAAAGGCGTGTGCCGGGGCAAGGTGGGCCTTGCGGACTGCCAACTCATGCCTCAGCGCGACGTCGTGGACTTCGCAGTCGGCTGGCTGGAGGAGAACAGACAGCAGTGAAACGATCACCCTAATGATTCCATAGTGGCATAATTCCAAAAAACCGCGACTTGACATTATACGGCAGTGCCGTATATTTCTTTCTATGTATAGCTTTGTCGAGACGAAACTCTTTACACGCCTGGTGTTGAGATACCTATCCGATCAGGAGTATTCGGAATTGCAACTGACCCTTGTAACGGACCCTGACGCCGGCGATGTCATTCCAGGCTCAGGAGGCGTTCGCAAGTTGCGATGGAGGCTGTCGGGCCGAGGGAAACGCGGAGGATTCAGGGTCATCTACTTTGTGAAAAGAACATCCCGTGTGTTCTGGATGCTGACCATGTATCCGAAGAACGTTACGGATAACATTCCGCCGCAAGTCCTGCGACAGATCCGAAAGGAGGTACAGAATGAATACGGTTAAACGAGACGTGGGCCTCGAGATTCTGGAGGGGCTCCGAGAACTCAGGCAGGGCGATCATGGCCGCGTGATCAATGTGCCTGATGTCATCCGGATTCGAAAGGAAGCCGGTCTGTCGCAGGTTCAATTCGCCCGCCTGCTCGGCGTATCGGTTCGAACGCTTCAGGATTGGGAACAGGCCCGCCGTCGCCCGTCCGGCGCCGCACGTACGCTGCTCATGATCGCGTCCAGGAATCTGCAGGCGGTTCTGGACGTTGCGTGAGGACGCGCACGAATGAGAAGACGCCCGGATGGGACGCATCGCGAATTTCGAAGCCCGAAGGGATGCGCTGGAGGCGATAACGGGACAGCAATTACAGCTACAACCTGTATACAAGCACGGGCAACCCCCGCAAGGTGATGCGCTGAGGGTTGCCCGGGTGTATCTGGCGTGTCGATGGATGGATTGGTTAAGCAAGAACCGTCTGGTGCGGGCGGTGTGAATAAAGCAGATCGTTATTCAACCACCACCAGAACTGCCTCGCCTTTGAGGAGTTCGCTGACCAGGGTGATGTGCGTACCGTCCGCGCTCAGCCTGACCGTGTAGTCCTTGTCTTTTTTCAGCTTACCTGTACGGCCGATCAGCTCCTTCAGTTTCTGCCCTCGGTCCAGTGTTGGGCCTTCGCCGATGGCAAAGAGCCTGACTTTCAGGTCGTCGTGGCCGGGTTTCTGGACCAGCTTGTACCCTTTGCGGAAGAAGCGCCGGCCCGTTTCGAGGAAACCGTCCGCCTTGAGACGGTCCTCCGTGCCCACGACCACGCGTACCGCGTGCTTGGCCTCGTCGAGCTTCTTCTGTGTTCTTTCGATATCCTCGTTCGCCTCAGCCAGGTCCTGTGTCAACTTCACAGTGACGTCTCTCTGTACGCGAAGTGCCGCGCTGAGGCTGTCGGACTCGGTGAGCAGCCGGTCGATTTGCGCTTCGTCGGCCTTCTTCTCATCCTGTAGCTGGGCGATTGCCTGCTGCAGCTCTTCGTTCTTGCGTTTGCGCTGTGCGGCTATGGCCCGGTACTTCTTGACTTCTTTCTGAAGCTGCTGGTTCTTCGCCTGCAAGAGCATCTCGAACTTGGTGAGGCTGTCCAGTTGCGTCTTGAGGGTGACGAGTTCCGTCTGCGCGCTACCCATCTCGGTTTCGAGCGAGTCGATGCTGGCTTCTTTCTGCGCAATAACACGTTTCTGTCTTTCCACTTCGCTTTCACCGCAAGCGGTCAGGCCGATGCAGAGGAGCAGGGTGAGGGAAAGACCCGAGTAAAACCTCATCATCCGAAAATCTCCCATTTTGGGGTTAACAGCAGGGTCCCCGGCGCGTCCCGCCGGGAACCGTTTTTTGTCGCTGCCTGATTGATGCGTATTCGCATTACCCGCCCCCGGCTGGAAGTTTTCTCCGCGGGCAGGATCTGCACGCCTCGCCGTGCTTCAACCATATACATAATGAATTCCGTTGCATTCTGCAAGGCTTAACCCAACAAAAAGCGCTGAATTGATGTCCACGCGGATAACCGGACCGCCTGACGAAACAACGCTATTGAACACGGTGGCTAACGTGTGTAAATTCGCACGAGGCGTAAAGAGAAAGAAATCCGGAGACTGCTGTCCAGGATAATTCGCAAAAGGCAATTTTGCATAGGTAAGTACCTGCTTTTCTTGTTGGTCGTTTTGTAGCGCCAATGCGGGTCACCTTTTCCCGGGAGCGAGGGCATCCTGCCCTCGACGGCTGATTCGCGCGGACCTGGCGCCGTCATTTTCATTATGATTTTGGAAGCGAGTGAAACAATTATCCCTGGAATCGGGTATTGATGGGGCACACGAAGTTCGAGGGCAGGATGCCCTCGCTCCAGATATTAGTGGATCTTGACGAAGAAGAGGGCAAATTGCCTTCGGCCGCACGACGCTTGTATCGGGTGTAACGACTACAGGACTTTGCCAGGTCCTGCGGCGACCCGTAAAGAGAAGATTCAAGGCCCGATGTGAAGTAATTCGGAAACGACGATCTTAGACAGGTGTGATGTATCCGGACTGATTTTATCGAGGTTACTGAAAGTGGCCTATCCTTATATAAGCGACTTCGACAAGCCGTCTCATTTCTTCGCAGACTCGTGGCGCATATCACACTTGCTGACACAGCAGGGACCCACATCATGATTCTTTCAGGAAAGATGATCCACGAGCGAATCGGAAGAGACCTCATCATCGAGCCATTCGATCCGGCCAGGCTGAATCCGAACAGCTACAATCTCTCCCTGGCCGATGAACTCGTGGTGTATGAGGCCGACATTCTGGATATGAAGAAGAAAAATCCCACTCAGTCCATTCGGATACCCGACGAAGGGTACGAACTACAACCTCAGACACTCTATCTCGGACGAACGGCGGAGTTCACCAGAACCGATAAGTTCGTACCTATGCTCGAGGGACGCTCGTCCGTTGGCAGGCTGGGGCTGTTCGTGCACGTCACCGCGGGTTTCGGCGACGTGGGTTTCGCCGGCTATTGGACGCTTGAGATGTTCTGCATTCAGCCCGTACGGATCTATCCGAACGTGGAAATCTGTCAGATCTACTATCACACCCTGGATGGAGATTTCGAGACCTATAAGAGCGGGAAATATCAGAACAACAGGGGCATTCAGCCCAGCCGCATGTATCTTGACTTCGAATGATGGAGTTGAAGAAACCAACGTATCGGGATATGGGTCTGTAAACTGGGCGTTGCTTCACGTCGTTCAAAGGCAATCCCGTAATTGCAAGTGAACGCCCGAGACCGTTTGACGGTCCAATTACTCCCCCCTAGAAGGGGAGTCGCAGAAGCCGAGCCGGTCGCTGAGTCTGTCGAAGGGACCGGCGACGGCTGATGCGGTGGGTGGATTTCGACGTCTTATCGCGTGCATGCTACCTGAAAGAACATGAATGCGTTTTGCGTAGAAGTCTTACAGTTTAACTCGTATTCCAAAGGACATCGAATTGAATTGTTACGATGACATTCAGTCGTTTCTGGCCGGCAAGACGCCCTTTCAGCAGACGGAAACCCGGTGGGCTGATGGTACGCTTCCTCTGCGCGTGCGCTATTTCCGATCCGATGAGCACCCGCCGGGCAAGTATGTGACGTCCGTCCGATGTCTCGTCATGAAGGACGATTCCGTTCTCGTGGTCCGCAATCGCGAGGGTAGTCACATCCTGCCGGGCGGCCGCCTCGAAGCGGGAGAAACCTTCGAGCGCGCGCTGCATCGGGAAGTCGCGGAGGAGACGGGCTGGACGATTGAAGCGGTCTCGCGCCTGGGATTCATCCATCTGGAACATCTCGGGCCGAAGCCGGCGGGTTACCGATATCCTCACCCTCACTTTTTTCAGATCGTCTATAGTGCCCGTGCTGTAGGATGTTTCCCGGATTCAATGCGCGATGACGACTACGAAGATTCGTCTACATTTGTTTCGATCGGTGAACTTGAAAGTCTCGGTATCTCCGCAGCCGAACTTGGATTTGTGAGTATCTTCGAGGAAGGAACCTGATCGTGTTCAGGATCGGTGTTTTCGGAATCGTCACCGATGATGAAGACCGCGTTCTGCTGTGTCACCGCCGCGACTACGACCTGTGGAACCTGCCTGGCGGCGGCGTCGAGAACGGAGAGACACCCTGGGATGCGCT
>CAZKDZ010000228.1:0-20504 GCA_964551635.1 uncultured bacterium
ATTCCTGGAAGATTTGAATCGGGTGAGCGTCCTGGCAATTCCGGATTCCGCTGTTTATCACCTCCAACAAGCCCACTCGGAAATTGGCTCGGTGTCTCAGGTGAGCCTGCGCTTTCTGATCAACCAGGCTGCCAACTACCCGACCGGTTTCGAAAAGCTTCGTTCGACCGTCCGCGAGTTGCTCGTATCCAGTTACGCCGACGGGGTTCTCAACCAGGACTCCGAAGTCCTGGGCTCCAACCGCAGTGAAGTGATCCTCGTCCAGGGTGACAAGGAGCGCCGTATTGCGTCAGACCCCATCCGGGGCCTGGAATGGTATGAGCGCAGCCTGCAGGATGAAATCGACAGGCGGTTTCCACAAGGCACGCCTGCCGAAATAAAGTCTGTGTACGAGCTTGTCGTTGTTTTTCTAACTCCCAATCTCACCTACAGCGTGGAAGAAACGGACCGGCGCAGGGACGACGCTGCGGCGAGGATCTCTCCCTATAAGGGTACCGTCCTTGGCGGTGAACGCATCGTCGACAAGCACGACCGCGTAACCTCGGAACACATGGACCAGTTGCGTTCTCTCTCCGTCCACATGAACAGAGCGATTGACCGTGTTCCCTATCTGTACCATCTCCAGGTCGCCGCCCAGGCCGCCGTCAGCGCCCTGTTGATTGCCATTCTGTTCGTGTTTCTTCAGGTGTCGCGCCCCTCGGTCATCGCGTCAACGTCCAACCTTGTGCTCTTTGGCATCCTGGTCATCATGCCGTGCGTCGTGGCGTCGTATGCCGCAACGGTGTCGTCGGTCACACCCCTGCTGGTGCCTGTTGCGCTTTCGGTGATGCTGGCCACCGTACTCTTCGATACCGAAGTCGGCCTGGTCGTGTCATTTGTGTGCGCCACGCTGTGCGCGAGCATTGTGGGAAGCCTTTCGTTCGGCCTGATTTACCTGATTACGGGTGCTGCCGGGGCTTACTCCGTGCGGCCGGTCAACCGCCGCAGCGATTTCTTTTACCGGTCCATCGCTTTCCTGGTCTGCGCCTACCTGCTCTCAACGCTTGCAACGGCGATCCTGTTGTTCAGCTATTCCAGCTTCGGAGAGTTCTTCCAGAAAGTCAGGTGGGATCTGGTTCTCGGCACGTTCACGGCCTGTGCATCCTCGGTTCTGACCATCGGCCTCCTGCCGATCTTCGAAAGCGCATTCAGCGTGGTCACCACCTACACGCTGCTGGAGCTCTCGGACCTGAACCGTCCATTATTGCGCAATCTGGCCATTCGGGCGCCCGGCACATACAGTCACAGTATAATCATGGCCAGGCTTTCGGAGGCGGCCGCTGAAGTCACCGGTGCCAACGGCCTGCTGGCCCGGGTGGGATGTTACTACCATGATATCGGCAAGATGATCCGTCCCCACTATTTCATCGAAAACCAGAAGGGCGTGAATCCCCACGATGAACTTCAGCCTCGACTGAGCGCCCTGATTCTGATCTCCCATGTGAAGGACGGCATCAGCATGGCTGAAGAGGAAGGTCTGCCGCGGGTCATCATCGACATGATATCCCAGCATCACGGTACAAGCGAAATCGCAAGCTTCAAGAAGAGCGCCCTTGAAAACAGCGCCCCTCACGAGGTCCGTGACGCCGACTTCCGGTACCCGGGACCGAGGCCCCAGACCCGGGAGGCCGGCATTATCAGCCTGGCCGACGCGGTTGAATCAGCAAGACGCAGTCTCAATACCAGTACCCCCGAAGAAACCCGGAAGATGGTTCAAACACTTGTAAAAGGAAGGTTTACCGCCGGAGAATTGGATGAATGCGACCTCACGCTCAGAGATCTTACCCGGATTCAGGAAGCGTTTTTGCCGATTCTGGATGCCACCTGGCACAGCCGCGTTGCCTATCCTTGGCAGCACGAGCAGAAGCGGGTTCAACCCGGGCGCAGGAAGGAAGTTTTGTGACCCGGGTCTGTGTCGAGCAGGAGGCCTCGCTCCCCGAAGCCTGCGACCCGATGGACCTTCTAGTCCTTCTCGACTGCGTGCTTGAGGAACACGGCGCCGACGGAACAGTCACGCTGGTTCTGGCCGACGACGCGACACTTTGTCGTCTGAACGGGCAGTTCAAGGGCGCGTTCGAGCCGACGGATGTTCTTTCCTTCGATCTGACGGATCCGATCCATCCCGATTGCAACGATCTGGGTGAAATCTATATTTCCGTGGATCGTGCTGAGCTTCAAGCCCGGGAAGGCTCAAGGCGCCTGGCCGATGAGATCGCGTGGCTCGCCGTACACGGAGTCCTGCATCTGCTGGGGTACCGACACGACTCACCCGGGTCCACCGCCTCGATGCGAGGCAGGGAAAGGGAGTATATCGCGCGGTTTCAAGCAGGCATACACCTGAAAGGAGAGTGAGTCCATTTTGGATGACTCAGAGTGGTTGGCAGCACTCGTCGCGGGCGGTTCTCTGGTGGCTACGGCGCTGATCGCCAGACTGGGCGCAATCGGCAGCACGATTTCACGGGCGACACTTGAACGCCTCCGCGACGAAGCTGTACCACGCGCGAACCTGCTGCTGTCGATGTACCGCACAAGATACGCCCTGGGCATGACGGTCTCGTTTGGACAATCCCTGTCCATAGCGGTCGGCGCGCTTGCGTTCGCATTCCTCTCAAGATTCGGATTGCGCGAATTCGCATGGCCGCTTCTTCGAGACCTACTTAGCATCGGTGCGTTTGTACTCCTCTCCCTGCTGATCGCCAATGCAATCTCCTTCTACAAGCGCGAAGAGGGTTCCGACCGGCCCCTGCCTCACCTGATCGCCATTTACTATCCGCTGTATGCGCTGCTGCTGACCCCCGCGCTGCTCCTGCTGAAAACACGGAGTATCTTTGTCAGCGAGACCGATACGCGGGCGATCAAGGAGGAAGAACTGCGTCAAATCGTGGAAACCGAGACCGAGGAAGGCACGATCGAAGAGGAAGAAAGGGACATGATCGCCGGAATATTCGAGTTCGGCGACACCACCGTCAAGGAAGTGATGGTACCGCGTATTGACATGGTGTGCGCCGAAATCTCCTCCAAACCGGAAGAAATCCTGGCCTTGATTCAGGAGAAGAGGCACTCCCGCATTCCCATATACCGTGAACGCGTGGACCATATCGAAGGCGTGGTTTACGCCAAGGATCTGCTTGAGCTTCTAAGCACGGGAGAGGCCTGGACGCCCGAGAACGCCATGCGAAAACCTTATTTCGCTCCTGAGAACAAGAAAATCGCGGAGCTGATGAGAGAGTTCAAAACCAACAAGGTGCATATGGCGATTGTCATCAATGAATTCGGCGGCACATCCGGGCTGGTCACGCTAGAAGATCTCATTGAGGAGATCGTCGGCGAGATTCACGACGAATACGACGAGGAAGAGCAACTGTTCCACTGGGACGAAGACGGGCATGTGCTGGTTGCCGACGCACGGCTCGATATAGACGATCTAAATCTGATTTTGAACATCGAGCTTCCACGCGATGGATACGAAACCCTCGGCGGGTTCATCTACAACCACCTGGGTCGGGTACCGGGACCCGAAGAGACGTTCGTCTTTGAAAACATCACCCTGTGGGTCGAGGAAGTGATCGGCCAGCGCATTACCACGGTTCGGATCGTCAAACAGGAGCCCGACAGAAACAAACAGGACAAAACCCAAGAAATCGCTTGACAAAACCTTCCGGATTGGTAGATTTCCGTATATGGGACACGAAGGGTCGCGGGGTGGAGCAGTCTGGTAGCTCGTTGGGCTCATAACCCAAAGGTCGCAGGTTCAAATCCTGCCCCCGCTACCAAAAAACAAAAAGGAGGCCGGTATCTTCCGGCCTCCTTTTGCGTACGTGATGCAGAAACAGGAACATACATGGATGGCCAGGATGAATGGGATAGAGGCCGGAAGCTAACCGATAACACCATAGATGGGCACATTGTTGTCCGGTCAAAGCAGTATAGAAAAATCCAACAATCACTGGGAGGATCAGATGAGCACCAGGACGCTTATGCCTGCAATTGCCCTGGTATTGTTCGCAGCGGCGGTTCTGACAACACCCGTCGTCGCGCAACAACCCTTGCCCGACAGCACCGCCGAATCTCGGGTCTCTGCAGAGGATAGCATCCGGATAGAGGCGATTCTGGCTGAGATTGAACGTATGAAGTCTGCCCTCCAACAACTTCAAGACGAGCTTGGGAAGCGCGCGACGACCTATCAGTTTACGGATCTGACGGGGACAGTGGGTCTGCTGCTGAAACGGTACGAGACTCTGGACGACAGTGTTGCGCATGGTCAACGCGATCTGAAAAGCTTGATCATCGAGACGAGGAACATTGCTGAAGACCTGGAGAATATCCGGATCGATACGGACAGGCACGGACAATCGATCTTGACCATTACCAGGAAGGAACTCGCTAAAGGAAAGACAAAATACGAGAGCGACGTAAGAGTTCTTCGCGCTCATCAGCAACTCTTGAATGCAATGCGAGAGACACTGAACAGCCTCGACAGCGCAATCAAACAGGAGGACTATGCGTCCGCGGTTCGCCAGATCACCAGTCCGACGAGCGACTCGCTCGGATTTTCGATTTTCACGGGCGCCAGGTTTGCATTGCATTCATTGGAGATGGAACTCAGGAAAAAAAAGGTCAAGAAGCTCGGCGGCGTTCCATTCCATCGCATTACAGAATTTGTAACGCAAGCCTTGAAGTCTCCACTTGCATCCGCGGCAGGAATTTCACCGCTCTCGGCCGGGCTGTCGAGTGTCGCCTCATTCGTCACCAGTCTTGCGGTCAAAGAAAAAAAGGTGGAACCGGGTGATCTGCGAATTTTCAATGATACGCTCATGCCCTACGTGGATTACTATGCAAGGCTCGACGCCGCCAATGCTCAACTCAGAGCCAACCTGGCCGTAACCGAAGCCCAATCACGTGCCGTCCGTGTATCCATGAACAACTGGATCTTCGAGAGAATGGAGCAGATGAAAATCCGGAGTGCGCTGTTGAAAGAGAAGGACGCTCTTTCGGCAAGGCCTGAGACGACCAACGAGCTTTTGAACGACGGTGGTCCGTACTCCGAAAATTCGTTGAATGCGAGAATTGCCGAGATCACCTACGGCAGAAAAGCTGAGCCAAACTACGAAGACCTGGCCAGCGATTCACGGCTCGGTACGACGTTCCTGGCGCAGAATCAATTGGCAGGAATGGCCCAGCAATTGGTGTCGCTGGTCAAGGCGTACCGCGAGGCGTTTATTCTCTATCAGTCTACTCTCGCCAGTGTATTCGTCGATGGTACAAGAGAAATAACGGGCGCCGATCGAGACAGAATCAACAGGGTGATAGAAAACCTCGGCAGCAAGCACAGGAACGCACTGGCCTCGTTTGATATCGCTGTCAATCTCGACCAGATTCGCACAATGCTTGCCGCCGTCAGGGCACAATGATTCAGAGTGGACGATAAAGTGCGCGAGAGCAGATCGCGCTGCTCAAAAAAAATGTCCCCGCTCTCCGACCCACGATGTGTCCGCGCAAATGTACGCTCCCGGCAATCCCCCGCCTCAGGTTATCCGGTTCGAATTTCGACCGATTTCACACCTTGCCGCATTCTCCTTCGCCGTTATATTTAATAGAAACCGCCAACGCGACAACCTCCCGACGTTCCGGCGACCGGTGTCGAACCAGCGAGACCCTGCCCCCCTCCCCCATCCGGTAACACGGAAAACTCCCGAATTTCTCCGCACGATTTACGCAAACGAGGGATGCCGACGGATGACCTTCGGCCCAGCGCGACAATGAAATCACCGCCGTCAGCTTACTCAATCCGCTATATCGCTACAGGAGACTCCTATATGCAGATCCGACGCGCGGCCGCGTGCCTCATGCTGGCTGTCTTGTGCTCTGGTGTCGTGTGTGTTACACCTGTCGCAGCCGATGATACTGAAGACGTGGAGGACGTTGAAAAGACCGATGACGAAGAGCTGTTTGTCTATGAAATGGATGCCATAACGGTCACGGGCTCGCGGATCAAGAGCGCCGATCTGCTTACCCCCGCGCCGGTGATTGTCATGTCGAGGGACGATATCAAAGTGCGCGGCCTGGCATCCATTGGAGACGTCCTGCAGACCCTTACGGTTCAATCCAATGCCATCAATACCCAGGCCAACAACGGCGGAGACGGCTCTACCCGTATCAGCCTCCGGGGGCTGGGCGCCCATCGAACGCTGGTCCTGCTCAACGGACGCCGCTTCGTGCCGGGCGGCACGGGCGCCAATTCCTCGGTCGACCTTAACGCCATTCCGGCTTCCGCCGTTGAGCGCGTGGAGGTGCTCAAGGATGGCGCGTCGGCCGTGTACGGTTCCGACGCGGTGGGGGGCGTCGTCAATGTCATTACGAGGGCCGGGACCGAGGGGCTTGAGTTCGAGATCTACCGGGGTGTTGCGGGCGAGGGCGACGGCGAGACGCTGGACATCAGCGTGACCGCCGGTCTGAAGAGCGAGAAAGGCAGCGTCCTGTTCTCGGCAGGTTACCACAACCAGGGGCCCGTATGGACCGGCGACCGGCCCTTCAGTTCAGAAGACAAGACGTACGACTGGGAAAAGAACGACGGCACCTACGCCACCAGCGGCAGTTCGGCCACCCCGGAAGGTCACATCATCGACCGGACGGACGATCCCGGAAACGAGGCGTGGCAGGCTGTGGTTGCGGCGGCCGGCGAAAACGCCGGCGACTACCACCGAGACCCCAACTCAGGCTGGCGTCCGTTCAACTGGGCGGGCAATTCGTCCGATGGCAGCGGCGACCTGTACAATTATCAGCCGGAGAATTACCTCTACACGCCGCAGACCCGGTATTCGACCTTTCTCAGCGGATCCTATGCGTTCGCGCACAATGCGAATAGCTTCTTCGAGGTCTCATACACCAACCGGCGGTCCGATCAGAAGCTCGCCCCGACCCCGCTCTTTACCGGTAGCGAGGGCCTCTCCATATCGTCAACGAACATTTACAACGAATTCGGCCGTGATTTTTACGACGTCCGACGCCGGTTTGTGGAAGCGGGCAACCGCAACTTTCTTCAGGATATCAACACGTATCGAATCGTGCTGGGCCTGGAGTACCGTATATCGGGCTTCGACACGGATGTATCGTTTACGTACGGACGCAGTGAGGGGACCAATATCAACGAAGGTCGATTTGTCCGCAGCCATCTCGCTCACGCCCTCGGGCCGGCCGAGGAATGCGCCGACATCGGCGACTGCGTGCCGCTGGATCTGCTGCATGGCGCCGGTACCATCACCCGGGAAATGCTGGACTATATCGAGTATACGGGTATCGCCACGGGCTATTCCAGGCAGAAGATCCTTCAGTTGAACGTGACCGGACAACTCGCCGAACTTCCGGCCGGACCTCTGAGTGTGGCAGCAGGCGTATCTTCCCGCTGGGAGGCCGGCGCCTATCTTCCCGATCCGGTAACGAGGTCCGGAAACACGACAGGCAGCAAGCAGGAAGCGACCGAAGGGGCGTATTCAGTGAGGGCTCTCTACGGCGAGGCCTCCGTGCCGGTTCTCAGAGCCGACGCCGCGGGCGTGGACCTGACGGCAGCAGGCAGGGCATTCGATTACGACACCTTCGGCAGCGGATTCACGTACGAGGCGGGCGCCCGCTGCGAGCTTCCGCGCGGCCTGACGCTCCGGGCCACGATTTCCAACGCCTTCCGCGCCCCGGGGATCGCCGAAATGTTCCTTGGCCAGAGCGATGCCTTCCCGCTGGTAAGCGATCCCTGCAGCGTTGTCGACGAAGCGGGCAGCACCCGGACATTGTCAGCCGAACAACGGAGGAACTGCGCGGCCGACGGCGTCCCGGCCGACTTCGAGGACTCCCGCGCGCAACTGCGCGCCAAGGTCGGCGGCTCGACCGGCCTGGATCCGGAAACCGCCGCCATGATTACAGCCGGTCTGGTTTACCAGCCTGAATACGCCGAAAACCTGGACATTGCCATCAGCTACTATACCAATAGAATCGAGAATGTGATCGGAGCGCTGCCCGCGGGTCTCATTCTGAGCAACTGCTATTCGCAGGAAACCCCATCCTACTGCGATCAGATCGTGCGGGACCCGAACACGAAGCTGATTACGACCATCTTTTCGCAGGGCGCCAACGTGGGTGAGACCGAGACCAGCGGACTCGACATCGAACTGGATCACAGGGTCGACACGCCGCTGGGATTCCTGACGACCCGCACGGAGAGCAATCTGCTGTTCAAGTACCAGCAGCTTGTGCCGGCCCCGGGCGGCCTGGAACTGGTGAAGGGAAGGGGTTACTACGATCTGGGTGTCTTTCCGAGATGGCGGCATGCGCTCAATGCGGGCTTGAGTCTGCCGCGAATCTCGTACGGTCTGAACCTGAAGTACGTCGGCGGTTTCGTGGAATGCGATGACGACGATTGCAAGGGCCTGTACCGCGACGACGTATCGGTAACGCCGGCGAGCCGCAAGGTCAGCTCGAACAGCACGATCGGCGTGTACGGATCTTACAGACTGGGTACTCGTGCGGGGGCATCCGTGTTGACCGTTGGAATCAACAACGTCTTCAACCAGCGGCCGGCGGTGATCTTCAACGGCTTTCTCGGCACATCGGACGCCAGCACCTACGATTACATGGGCAGATACCTGTATGCGCGCCTTTCGCACTTTCTGTAATGCCTGATCGTCATCAGGGTCCGGGAAGTGCGATAAGCCGTCATCAATTACCTGAATTTCTCTATCATCGCAGTCCGTCCGCAACGACAACAACGAGCCAACTCTCGTAAGTTCGGGCTCGTGCCCCCCACGCGCTCGCCGGTGCGGCGCCTTCGCAGCCTGCCTTCTCCCTGACTTCAGAAAGCCGCTATTGTACAAACGGTATTGACGGACACCATCCGTTTTGTGATATTCCCAATGTGGATAATACCAAGCCGGATGAGTCTGCCGTTCAAGTCTTGAACGAGCCGAAACAATGAACCCAATAATATCGATATCCAGGAATGCTTTCGCTGTTTTCTGTCAAGCGCACGGGATCAAGCGCCTCGCGGTCTATGGCTCAGCACTGAGACTGGACTTCGGTCCAGAGAGCGACATCGATGTACTCGTCGAATTCTATCCGGACCGAATACCCGGGCTGCTCGGCGTAGCCGGAATGGAACTGGAGTTATCCCAGTTATTCCCGGGACGAAAGGTGGACATGCGGACGCCCTAGGATCTTAGCCCATATTTCAGGCAGGAGGTTCTGGACACGGCACTAGTACAATATGAACAGAGATGACGTCATTCGCTTGCGCCACATGATTGAAGCGGCTCGGGAGGCCTTGTCGTTTGCATGCGGACGCGGCCGGGAAGACCTGGAAGACGACCGCCAACTGGTTTTGTCGCCTGTCAAAGACATTGAGATTGTTGGCGAAGCCGCAGCCCAGATAACAGAGTCAACTCGCATGGAATTAGCAGACATTCCATGGGACAGAATTTTCGCAATGCGGAACCGACTTGTACATGCGTATTTCAGCATCAATCCGGATATCGTCTGGCAAACCGTACAAGAAGACCTTCCAACCCTTATTAACAAGCTTGTGGGGCACGTATCGCCGGAGCCAGGTGTTGGCTGAGTAAACAGGCCGGGCCTTCGCTTTTCAATTCATGCTGTCTCTCGGTACGCTCGACACAATAACCTTCTTGTATACTGAATTTGGGGCGTCGTTTGATCCTTCGAATCGCCGCTATCGGTTTCATCTATCTGTGCATTTCGGTCGCCTGGCTGATTCTGGGGCAGACCATCCACCTGCGGACGCTGGAACAGGACGGCAAGCTCAAAGATGCCGTGGGCCAACTCTGGGGAACCGCTCAAACCCAGAAGGCCCCACAGGTTTACCGGCTGGAACGCGTCACACGGGTGGAACCCGGGACCGACGGCCAGACCGTCACGCGCACGGTCGACGAAAAGCACTTTCAAAGCCTGAACGCCAGCCGCATTGACGTCGACCTTTCCCTGGAACACCGGCGCAAGGGATTGTTGTGGTATTCCACCTATAAGGTCCGGTTCGCCTCCACGTACACCCTTTCCAATCCAACGGACCGAAGCCTGACCCTGTTCTTTGATCTGAAATTGCCCGCGCAACGCGCCGTGTATGACGATTTCGCATTGACGGTAAACAGCCAACGCGTCGCTGACGTTCCGGTCCGCGCCGGCCATCTGGTTCAGCAGGTGGATCTCGCGCCCGGCCAAACGCTTCCCGTCCACGTTTCCTATCGCTCCCGGGGCCTGGACAACTGGCGCTACAGTTTCGGAGACGATGTCAACCAGGTGACAGACTTCGAACTGGTGATGCGAACAGACTTCGATGCGATCGACTTTCCGGACGAAAGCGTTTCTCCCACTTCCAGGACCCGGACGGGCGACGCGTGGACGTTGAAGTGGCGATATGATCATCTCCTGACCGGCGTCGATCTGGGCATGATCATGCCGGCCCGCCTCAACCCGGGCCCCTGGGTCAGACAGGTTGTTCTCGCGGCGCCGATCTCCCTCTTTCTGTTTTTCTTCCTGCTCTTTGTCTTCACCACCGTGCGCCGAATCGCCCTGCACCCGATGCACTACTTCTTCATCGGGGCCGCCTTCTTCAGCTTCCACCTGTTGCTGGCCTACCTGGTCGACCATATGCTCATTCACTACGCATTCGGCCTCGCCGCCGCGGTCTCGATTCTCCTGGTCACGTCGTACATGCGTCTGGTCGTCGGCGCACGCCTCGCTTTCGTCGAAATCGGCGCGGGACAGTTCGTCTACCTGGTTCTCTTCTCATACACGTTTTTCTTTTCCGGTTACACCGGCCTCGCCATTACGGCTTTGTGTATCGCCACCCTCTTTGCCGCAATGCAAACCACCGGTCGCACGGACTGGAACGCGGTATTCGACAAAAAGACCGCACGGTCAGCGTGATGGAGAGCACATACATTCCCCTACCCTGTTTCGGATGTGCAGGCGATTGGGGACCCCGATGACTTACTTGTACGTCGGATTGATCAACTTCGGCGGTGTCATTCAGCAGCACGCACGCATCTTGGATGTGAGCATTTGTGTTTCATTGGGCAGTTCTGCATAAATGCGTCTATCCCTTTACCAATAACACGCCCGTCCTCAAAGTTATTACGCAGACAACCCAAGCGATAGTCCCCCGCCCTCGCGCATTGCAATTCCATCCCCTGGCCGTGTTCTGGCTTCGAATTCCACTATGTGAACGCCTCCTTTCGCTCATAGTCGTGCGAGAATGAAATATTATTGACAGGGTTCACAATTTTATTATATTCTATATATGGACATACCAAATATAACAGAATTATACGACTTGCCTAACGTCCTCCGAGCCATCCGCACCAGCCTTGACCTCACTCAGGAGCAACTCGCGGATCGACTCGGTGTCACCTTTGCAACGGTGAATCGCTGGGAGGGCGGCACGACAAGACCGCAAAAGGCGGCTCGGGAGGCAATCGCTGCTTTGGCTGCTGACGCAGGAGTTGACACATTCGCAGTCTCAGAATCCGCCCACGCGGCGGCCGGCGTTACCAGGCGGCGGCGCGGTAGCAAACGACCGACCACTCCGTCAACAAAGTCCATGGAGCAGATGTTGTGGGATGCGGCCTGTTCCATACGTGGCGAAAAGGACGCCGCCAAGTTCAAGGATTATCTGCTGCCCCTTCTGTTCCTCAAACGATTGTCTGACGTCTTCGACGACGAAATCGAACGCTTGGCCGAGGAGTACGGAGACCACGACGTCGCCAGGGAGATTGCCGAGGCCGACCACGATCTTTTGCGTTTCTACCTCCCACCGGAAGCGCGATGGGGCGTCGTCAGTGGCCGCGAGAGTTACGAATGGCCGCTTGACAACCAGGGACGAAGCACGCGGCCGAGAGATATTGGCGAGCATTTGACCAGGGCGGTTCGTTCTATCGTACAGCAGAATCCTTCGCTTTCTGGCGTTATCGACTTTGTTGACTTCGCGTCCGAGCGCAACGGTGAGCGGGATGTTAATCCGGCAAAGCTTGCCGAGGTCATTGAGACTTTTTCCGATCCGCGGTACCGGCTCGGTCTGGCCGACGTGCAACCCGACTTCCTCGGCCGCGCATACGAGTACCTGCTTAGGAAATTTGCGGAAGGTTCAGGCCAAAGCGCAGGCGAGTTTTTCACGCCGACCGAGGTCGGCCTTCTCATGGCGCACATTATGCGCCCGAGACCAGGCGAGACCTGCCACGACTACGCCTGTGGATCGGCTGGTTTGCTCGTCAAGCTCCAGCTTGTCGCACGGGAACTCGACCCCATCAGTCACGTGCCGCTCAAACTCTGCGGTCAGGAACTGCAGGCCGAAAGTTACGCTGTTGCCTATATGAACGCGATCATCCACGACATGGAAGTCGAAATCGCCCGCGGGGACACGATGATCAATCCCAAGTTTAAAAGCACAGCCGGCCAGATCGGAACCTACGACGTCGTCGTAGCAAATCCAATGTGGAACCAACCGTTCGCACCCGACATCTTCGCCAACGATCCTTTCGACCGATTCCGCACACGGGGCGGCGCCACTACCGGTAAGGGCGACTGGGCCTGGCTCCAGCACACACTTGCCTGCCTGAACGAGCGCGGACGGGCCGCGGTTGTGCTTGACACCGGCGCCGTGACGCGCGGCTCGGGCGCAAAACACGAAGACAGGGAGCGCAACATCCGCAAGTGGTTCGTCGAGCACGACCTGATCGACGGTGTGATCCTGCTGCCGGACAACCTCTTCTACAACACCAGCGCCGCCGGCATCATAGTCGTATTGTCAAATCGCAAGCCCGCCTCACGGCAGAATAAGATTGTGCTCCTCAACGCCAGCCGGCGTGTTCGCAAGGGTCGCCCCAAGAACTATATCCCTGACGAGGACATCCGCACGCTTGCGGCGGCCTTCCTCAAGGGCGAGCCCGTTGAGGGTGAGATCGCTGTCATCACGCCCGATCAGACGGAGGATGCGGACTACAATCTCAGTCCCAGTCGGTGGGTGGCGCAAGCTGACACCGAGGAGCAGCGCCCGATAGCGGTGATCAATGCCGAGATGAGGCGACTCGACGAAGAAGCCCGTGAGATTGATGGGCGCCTGGCGAAAATGCTGGCACGACTGCAATAGACGTGGATACTTTGTCCCAGAAATCCATTTTCGAAATTCGGCCGTCCAGTCGCCCGGCTGGAAAGACACCTGCGACCTGAGCCGTTGTCCTGAGCTTGCCGAAGGGTTGTCGAAGGGTCGGCGAAGGGCGATGAAGAATGCTAAACAGGTTAGGAAACGCGGGCAGTGCATGCAACGCAACGAGACTGGATGAACTCCCCGAAGAATTGTGACACATTTCTGAGACGGGACATTCGGACCAGAGGAGGTAGGGACAATGGGAGCGACGCACGTAACTGTCAGGATTACGAACCCCGCCGACCCGGGCAGGTTTTGGGAGGGGCTTTTTCTGGTTGACACCGGCGCCACGGATTCCCTGGCGCCAAGGCCTCACCTGGAAGCCATCGGCCTTAAACCCGAGGGGAAGCGCGTATATGAACTGGCTGACGGAAGCGAGATCTCGGTGGACGTAGCCGTTGCGAAGATCGAGTTCATGGGCGAGTTCGTCGGCGGGACGATCATCTTCGGTGAGGCTGGCGCGGAGCCGCTTTTGGGTGTCACAGCACTGAAATCCGTGGGCATAGAAGTGGACCCGCTGAATCAGCAGTTGAAGAGACTGCCGGCCGTGCGGCTCAAGGGACTGGAGCGTCTGCAATGAATGAAGCGTGGAAATGGCGTCAGCTTGGGGAGTTGTTTGAGATCGGTGCAGGCAAAACAATGTCTGCTGCTGCTCGCAATGGCACCGACAAGACGCCCTTTTTGCGGACCTCAAACGTCCTTTGGGACGAAATCGACCTTTCGTCGGTTGACGAGATGTCAATTCCAAAGCACGAGTTGCCTGCCAAGCTATTGAGTCGTGGCGACCTGTTGGTCTGCGAGGGCGGCGAGATTGGCCGGGCGGCCATCTGGAGCGGCGATGTGGACCCCATTTCGTTCCAAAACCACTTGCATCGATTACGGCCCATTGTCGACGAGGTCGAACCACGCTTCTATGTGTTTTTCCTGCAATCTGCTTTCACGCAACTCGGTATCTTTGAGGGCGCAGGCAACAAGACCACGATCCCAAACCTGTCCCGTAGCCGCCTGTCGGGACTGGACGTGCCGCACCCGCCACTGTGCGAGCAACAGGCGATCAGTGCGGCACTCAGCCGGGTGCGCAGTGCAATCAGAGTACAGACCGAAAGTGTTGAGGTCGCACAGGAGTTAAAGCGCGCCGCGATGCATACGCTCTTCACCCGCGGTCTTCGGGGCGAGGCGAAGAAGGAGACGGAGATCGGGCCGATGCCGGAGAGTTGGGAAATTACGGCAATCGACGATGTGGCATTGACCACGCAATACGGCCTATCAGCGCGCGGTCAGACTTCCGGTTCCTATCCGATTCTACGGATGAACTGTCAGGAAGACGGAAAGGTGCATTACCGAGATCTTCAGTTCGTCAATCTAGATTCGGAGACTTATGGCAAGTTTCAGGTAAAACCTGGCGATCTATTGTTTAATCGCACAAACAGCATCGATCTGGTCGGGCGCATGGCCATTGTTGAAGACGATAGACCCGCTGTCTTTGCGTCCTACCTCGTACGACTTGTGGTTGATGCAAGCCGATGCATCCCGGAATTTCTCAATTTCTATATAAACTGGCCGAGAACGCAGGGGGAGATCAAGAAGCTCGCGAGCCGCGCCGTCGGGCAGGCCAACATCAACGCAACCAAACTCCGGACGGTCCTGATTCCGCTGCCCACCGTAGACGAGCAACAGAATATCGTCACCGTCCTCGACGCCATTGATCGCAAGATTGACCTCCACCGGCGCAAGCGGGCCGTGCTGGATGAGATGTTCAAAGCGCTGCTGCACAAGCTGATGATGGGAGAGATTCGCGTCGCCGATCCCAATCTCCTAGATATGCTCGAATTCGCCACCACGAAAACGAACTGTGCCAATTAAGGTACGCACATGAAATTCAAGAGCGCCAAAATCAAGGATTTCAAACGCTTTTCAGATTTGACCATTCAGAGTATTCCAGAAACCGCACGTCTTATCATGCTCTCCGGTCCTAACGGATGTGGTAAGTCGTCCTTCTTCGATGCGCTCTACACTTGGCACAAATGGACATCGGACAAAAATCCATCATGGGAAACTGACTATCACGTTAAGGCTGGTTCTCCCCATCGGGACTATTGGAGGAACGACGACGTTAAATTGGAATTTCATGACCCAATGCCTGAAGAGAGGAAGAAGGTTCTTTACGCACGATCGGCATACAGAAACGATCCCGAGTTCCAGATAAGTAATCTCCAGCGGCAAGGAGACCCGCTAGCCCAAGTACCTTTTGAGAGGATGATTGACAACGACGCAGCGGTCAGTAGGAATTACCAGAGACTGGCATGCCAAGTGTTTAAGGTCTTCAATGTGGAACCAATGATGACGAGTGATTTTACGGAGTCGATCATTGGTCCGATTCGCGGACCCGTTGGTAAGCTATTTCCAGATCTGAGAATCAATGATCTCGTCGATCCCCTGGAGGACGGCACATTTCGATTCACAAAGGGAACTAGCCAAGGGTTCTCCTTCAAGAATCTCTCAGGAGGAGAGAAAGCCGCATTCGATTTGATTTTGGATCTGGTCGTTGCGCGACGCGATTATGATAATACCCTATACTGCATCGACGAGCCTGAATCGCACATGAACCCTCGACTTCAGGCGGATCTAATGTCGGTACTCTACGATCTCATTCCCGAAGACTGCCAGTTAATGCTTGCAACGCACTCCATCGGAATGATGCGCCGGGCGCGGGATATCGAAACAGAGGACCCCGGAAGTGTGGTATTCTTGGACTTTGGAGACCGTGATTTTGACGAACCGCAAATAATCGAGCCTTCGAAAACGGATCGAAAGTTCTGGGAAAAAGCCTACAATGTTGCGCTCGACGACTTGGCCGCATTGGTTGCTCCGAGTCGCGTGGTAATATGCGAAGGTGAACCATTGACGAGCCAGCCCATTGGAAACCATTCCCATGACGCTAAATGCTATGAAACCATATTCGAGGATGAGTTCCCAGAGACACGCTTCGTATCGATGGGTAATGACCGGGAGATCATTGGAGACAAGCGCGGTTTGACCGAGGCGCTTCTTTCGTTGATCGATGGACTGGATGTCGTGCGTCTCATAGACCGCGATGACCGAACCGACCATACAATATCTGAATTGAGAAAAGACGGCGTACGGGTCCTGTCGAGGCGCAATCTGGAATCGTATTTATTCGACGATGAGGTCCTCAATGCACTTGCCGAATCGGTGGGAAAGGTAGATAAAACGCAAGACCTTCTCGCGGAGAAACAGAGTATAATTACCACCATGACGGACTCTCCACAAGATGATCTGAAACCCGCGAGCGGCATGATTTACGTAGCGTGCAAAAAGATATTGGGTCTCACCCAATGCGGAAACACAACAAAAGAATTCATGCAGGAAACGCTCTCAATGCTCATCAAGCCTAGAATACAGGTTTATGACGAGTTGAAAAGCGACATATTCGGCGCCAGAGAAGATGACGGATGATGGCAGATTCCGTCTCACAAGGCCTTTACATCACAGTTGATACTCAGGTTGGCATATGAACTCATCCCCAATTCATAACCCCGATCGTTACATGGTGGATTTACGCCAGATACTGTCCCAAGGCCGCAAGCGCATTGGTATGTTGATTGGCGCAGGCGCCCCAACATCCATCTGCGTCGATGACGATAACCAACCCGCCGAGTGTGGCCGCCCCTTGATACCAGATGTAGCTGGTTTAACCGAAACAGTCCTCGAAGCACTCAACGAAAACGACCGCAGTGTCATTCAAAAACTGAAGCGCGAGATCAATGGCACCATCAATATCGAAGCAGTATTGACGCAGATTCGAAGACTTGCTCAAGCTATCGGGACCTCATGCATCCATAACTTAGATGGCAACGGCTATAGTGAAATGGGAAAGCGAATCTGCGGAGAAATAGGGCGCAAGGTTAATGTACACCTGCCACAGTCACCAAACCCGTATTCCGAATTGGTCTCCTGGATCTCGGGCACACAAAGAGACCATGCTGTCGAGGTGATTACACCCAACTACGATCTATTATTGGAAGAAGCTTTTGAAAGAGCACGGATCACTTACTTTGACGGTTTCACCGGTGCCCATATGCCTTTTTTTGACGCCGCCAGTGTATTATCCGATGAACTACCTTCACGATGGGCGCGCCTGTGGAAACTCCATGGTTCCCTCGGCTGGAAGATTTCGGGCAACGATGTCATCAGGACCGGCGGGAGAGATGCAACGGAACTCATCTACCCCGACCACTTGAAATACGATCAGGTAACGCGGCTTCCATACTCTGCCCTGTTCGAAAGGCTCCGCCATTTTCTCACGACTCCCGATACTCTTCTCATTTGTTCAGGTTTCTCATTTCTTGATTCCCACATCTGCGCTGTAATGGATGAAGCGTTGGCCGCCAACACACATACGGCAATACTTGCATTTCAATACAAGCCACTCAGTGAGGAGATTCCGGCAACACAACTTGCCTTTGCTCGACCAAACACAAGCGTTTACGCCCGAGATGGTGCAGTAATCAACGGTGTTCAGGGATCTTGGCAGCCCGGTCCACCGCCGAACGAAGATTGGGACGAAATCCGTAGGACATTCTGGGGCAGTATTTCGGATGATATGCCACCCGAGTTTTTGTTGGGTGACTTCTCAATGCTTGCCAGGTTTCTGGCGTTGACTCAAGCGCAGTTACTTACGCCTGCACCTGATGAGGAAGAGGCGAAGCTCGAACAGTTGGGCACCGGGTCTGACCAAGGGAACAGTCATGATGCTTAGTCGCGATCCCACGTTTCTTGGTAAAATTGCACAGGTTTCTGGTGCGGCCCTTAATATCCATCTTGCCCAGTCGGTTGCATCCGGTCTGTCGATCATTAAGGGACAAACTTACAAGATTGGGCAGGTGGGTAGCTTCGTGCGAGTTCCACAGGGTTATCAAGACCTATTCGGCGTTGTGTCGGAGGTTGGAGCCAACGCCGTACCCGAACAAATAGACCCTGCTGGAGACACCGGACGATGGATGCGTGTAGAACTCGTTGGAGAAGTGATAGGTGGCAACTTTGAACGCGGCATCAGTCAGTACCCGAACATCGGCGACTTTGTCCACTTGGCGACTGAGCAACACCTGAGAAGAGTATATGATATTCACGGCCACGAGCATGTTTCGATCGGTACATTATCAAGTGCGGAGAGTATCGCCGCTAAAGTCGCCCTTAACGAACTCGTCACACGCCATTCTGCAATTTTGGGATCAACTGGGTCAGGGAAGTCCACTACCGTTGCCAGTTTGCTCCGAGCCATCACCACAGATGCTGACGGCGCTGTGTCATACCCGAGCGCGCGAGTACTCTTGCTGGATGTGCATGGTGAGTACACGGAGCCGCTGTCTGACGTAGCCCAGGTGTTCAGTGTCGAACCCCAGCATAGCGGCCAGCATGCTCTGTTCATCCCCTATTGGGCGCTGGATATGACTGATTTGCTTGAGTTTCTGGCCGGTGGGTTGGAGGGCAATCGTGAGTCAGCATTCACTGACAAGATTACCCAACTCAAATTGGCATCCCTTGACGCAGGACACTTCCCGGGTATCAGTTCGGCCTCAGTAACTGTCGACACACCATTACCGTTCAGCCTCAAACAACTTTGGTATGACTTGATAGATTTTGAAATTGCCACATTCGAGGGTAAAACTCGTGACGAATCCACTCTTCAGAATCCAGGCGACCCTGATTCCCTAACCCTACCGATATATAAACCACACGCTATGGGTGCCGCAGGACCATTCTTGAACCAAGCGGCTTTTGGTATTCAACGTCCGCTAAACCTTTTGCGTTCGAGGTTGTTGGATCGGCGCTATGATTTCCTTCTTCATCCTGGACCATGGGAACCCGGCTTGGACGGAGTGTCATCCGAGGACCTTGACAGTCTACTGCACGGATGGTTAGGTGGAGACAAACCCATAACAATCCTCGATCTTTCTGGAGTGCCAAGTATCATCCTTGAACGCCTCATTGGCTCAATTCTCAAGATCGTTTATGAAGCGCTGTTTTGGAGCCGTGAGAAAACGGAAGGTGGCAATGAGCGACCGCTCTTGATTGTGATGGAGGAAGCCCATCGATATCTCTCTGAAAGTTCGGGTACATTGGCCTCAGAGGTAATTCAGAGAATCGCAAAAGAGGGCCGCAAGTACGGCGTGGGTGCTATGATTGTTAGTCAGCGGCCTTCAGAAGTGAATGAGACAGTGTTATCTCAATGCGGTACTTTTTTTGCGATGCGGCTCTCCAATCCATCCGATCGGGAGAGGGTGCAAGGGACACTACCTGACGGACTTGTAGGTCTACTCGATGTACTTCCGATTCTCCGTACCGGTGAAACGATCGTGACGGGAGAGGCGGCAAAGTTGCCGATGCGGTGTCGCGTAACGCTGCCGAGGGAACAACATCGTCCTCGCAGCGAGGATCCAAGAGTTAGCGACAGATGGAAGTTGAAACGACGCAGCGAAGGGTACGAGCGTGTGGTCGCCTCATGGCGGGCCCAGAGTCCGTTAGCCGTCACCAAAAATCTAAACATCGAACGAATTCCTGTTAAAGACGATTTGTTGGACGAATGAGGAAACATTATGAACAGATATCCCGTAGCCTCTTCAAATGTTCAAGCAATAGGATACGACTCTGGAACTCAGACGCTTGAGGTGGAGTTTCAGAGTGGCTCCGTATACCAATATTACGGCGTTCCGGATCACCTGCATGAGGAGATCATGCAAGCGTCGTCCAAGGGGCGTTTCCTTAACACATACATCAAGAACAGTTTTCCCTATTCGCGAGTTGGATAGCTTAAACATCGGGTATGATACAAATAAACCGTTTGGTTATCGATAGATCCCAGGCAATGTTTCCTTTCAAGATCCGAACCGAGGTCGTACACGGTGGAACACGCCTGACGGCGCGTATCTGAGGATTCAGAAATACACATAGATCCATTTCGCTGTGCAATGTCGAAATCCTGGCGCCGCGACCGGCTTTCCGTCTGGCGTTTCGGTTGGCGAAATTTAGCCTCCTGTTCCGAGTCGTGCGCAGGTAGTTGACGCTGTTGAATTGACAAAGCAAGAGCGATGAGCTCACAGGTATCGGAACATGTCAATAAGAATGAGACAACTCTTGCGTGAATTTAGTGAAGCACGTGTTGCCATTCGAGAGTGTTCTTGGGTTGGTTGATCCAGACTTCGTTGGGAACGTGTGGCGGTCTCGGTTTGCCTCTGACAAATCG
>CAZKDZ010000229.1:0-10920 GCA_964551635.1 uncultured bacterium
CCCTCGCCGAATCGCAGGATGGGACTCGGTCGCGCGCCTTGTCTTCGACCACAATGGCTCGGCCTCGCCTCCAGAGCGACTTTGTCAACGGACTGTTAACGGGTAAAAAAAGAAAATCCTCTCATCCCCATAGGGACGAAAGGACGTGACGTCTTCCGCGGTACCACCCTATTTGCGCCTTGCAGGCGCCGCTCTTCAGGCGGCCAGCACCGCCCCTCTCCATTGTCGGCGGGAGTCACCGGCTTCGCCTAATAACGATTGCCGCGTACCTCCATTGGGTACGGACCTGAAACGCGCCAATCGTATTCAGCGTTGCAGCTCGAGAGGGAACTTCAGCCGTTCATGCCGCGAGGGCGCTTTCAGTCCGGGGCGCCCCCTCCCTTTCCGGTTGGGGACGGCCTACTTTCCTCCGTCATCGCTTTGGGTGAGAAAATAGGATGTTGGACGATTCATGTCAAGGAGAAAGGGGGAAATCTGGCGGAATTCGATCTGCATCCGGAAGTGGGTAGACGTAGAGGTAAGAGATCGCCTGCCTTGTGAGGTTTCATCTCTTGCCGACGGCAATTTGGCGGAATTATTCGCGCAAGGGCTTCGTCTACCGTCTGCCTTCTCCCGTCTACCCGCTTTTAAGGAACACGCCGTAGGCATGATATCGTAAAGACAGGCAAACTACAGGTATGGCATTTGCATACTGGAATCTTCTCATAAATACTTTGTTTTCTTTCTTTTACGTCCTTTTTCTTATGCGCCGAAGAAAAAGGACCAAAAAGAAGGGCGCCCTTCGGCAGGGGGCCGGTTTTTCCACGAATCCCCTCAGTGGCGCAGATTGGCGAACGTGCCCTGCGTACGAATCCGCCTCCACCTTTCTTCAATACTGGACGGAATAGCGTGGAGAACCTGCCTCCGCCCGCGCAGCGGGTGACCTGTTGTTCCAGTGGTTTTTCGGAACAACAGGGGACGCGTGGTTGTGGCGTCCGAGGCTGCTGGTGAGCGGCGCGTCTTTTGCCGCGAACAAACCCCCCTTACCCCCCGTCGCCAGCTGTGAAATGCATTGATAGCGCGAAGTCCGCCTTTTCTCCCTCTTTCCTTTAGGAGAGAGGGCCGGGGAGAGAGGTCTGCGGGGCTGGATGGAGGGGGCTCTCTTGATCTTGCCTTTGGTTTTCGCGCTTTGCTTCTCGTTCTTTGCTGACGGCTGATAGCTCTATCGCAGAAGTCCCGGTCCGATTCAAATTGAATATTTGCTTTCCGGGCCGCCGGATGTGTATCTTTTACCATTACCGCTCTTGATAAACCGGTTGTTCTATTCTGATTCCCCCCGGAGTTTCGCGTGAAGGATCGACAAGCGCTTCTGCCGAGGTTTTCCATAACCAGGCCGGTGACGGTGGCCATGTGCCTGGTGGCGCTGCTGGTAATCGGTTGCGTATCCTACGCGAAGATACGCCTGCAGGCCTTTCCTTCCGGCTGGGAATGGAAGCGGTTGTGGGTGTGGGTGGACAGCCGGGACACGTCGCCCAGAGAGAACGACCAGGAAATCTGCCGGCTGTTCGAGTCGTATCTGGGTACGGTGAAAAACCTCCGGTCAATGCGTACCTGGGCCGGAAAGGACTGGGCGAACGCCGGTCTGAGGTTTCGCCCCGAGACGGACATGTCTCTGGCCTACAACCAGGTCATGGACCGGCTGGACCGGCTGAAGCTGGAATTGCCCCCCGAAAAGCGCGAGAGAACGGGGGTGTGGAAGTATAACGAGGAGACCGACCAGGAGATCATATGGATGGGGGTGGCCCCGCCCGAGGGACTGGACGATATCCAGTCGTTCATTGAAGACAGGGTTCAACGACGGCTGGAGCGGATCGACGGTGTGGCGAAAATCTCTTTCTGGGGGAGATTCAGGAAGGAGATCACGGTCGTTGTACTACAGGAACGGATGCGGTCGCTCGGCGTCCGGCCCGCCGACGTGGTTCAGGCGCTGCAGGGAGAGAACTTCGCGCTGGCCGGCGGTTACCTCCACGAGGGGGGCAAGAAATACTTCATCCGCTCCCTGGCGCGGTTCAAGGACATGGACGAGATCCGGCGGATACCTGTCAAACGGTCGAATGGTCTGGGACCGGTCAGCGTGTCCGACGTCGGGGGGGTGCTGTTCGGAATGCCGCCGCGCCTGGGGTCCTGGCGAATCAACGGAAAGGAAGCGGTGGGGCTGGACGTATACAAGGAATCGAGCGCCAACGTGGTGGACGTATCCGTCCGGGTGAAGGAGGAACTGGATCGGATCGCCGAGGAGACCGGTGCGCAATTCAACGTCTTATGGGACCAGGGACGGGCGGTGCGCGATTCGATTGACAATATTCGAACCACAGCGATCTGGGGCGCCCTGTTCGCCTCCCTGATCCTGCTGTATTTCCTCCGTGCCTTCCGGATGACGGCACTCATCACCCTGTCGATTCCATTGTGCATCATGATGACGATTTCCGTGCTCTATTTTCTGGACTGGTCGTTGAATCTGCTGACGATGATGGGCCTGATGGTGGGGATGGGAATGGTGGTGGATAACGCAATCGTGATCGTGGAGAACATCTATCGCATGCGCGCCAAGGGAATGGATGCGCACGAGGCGTCCATTACCGGCGCCAGCGAGGTGGGCATGGCCATATCGATGGCAACGCTGACCACGGTGGTGGTCTTCATGCCATTGATGTTTATGACGGGGGACATCGGACTGACCTTTGAACTCACGAGGGTCGGCATTCCGGTGGTCGTGTCGCTGTTGGGTTCTCTCTTCGTGGCGCTCATCTTCATCCCCCTTGCGGCCAAGCTTCTCGGGCGGCACGCCGCCAGGAGGGATCCGGGGTCGATCCGGTGGATGCGGCGGAAATACCACGGAGGCCTGCGGTGGATTCTGAATCACCGACGGGATGCTTCCCTGATCTTCATCATCCTGTTTGTTTCGGTTTTCTATCCGGCTTCGAACGTCAAGAAGACCACCGGTCGCGCCCGGGTGAACAACGAATTCTTCATTCGATTCAATGCCCCGCCCTTTTTCAAGCGTGCAGAGATGGAACGGGTGGCAACCCAGATCGAGGAATTCCTGGACGGCAAACGGGAAACCTACCGGATCGAAACGGTGCGGCTGGGTTACTGGCGACAGAGCAGTCTTATCCGGGGTTTTATCCGGGTGTATTTGAAAGAAGAGCCGAACAAAAACTGGTGGTACCAGTTTTACAAGAGCGTTCGAAAGAAGGCCGGTTTTCCGGTCAAGGGGCAGATGACCCGGGCGGAGGTGATTGAGGACGTCAAGAAACACATTCCGCAATTCGTTGGCGTGCGGGTAATGGTTCAGACGCGGTGGCGCAGCGAACCGGGGGTGTCGGTCTATCTGTACGGTGAGGACATCGATCTGCTGGGGCGGTTGTCGGAGGCCGTGCGGCAGCGTGTGGAGGCGATTCCGGACGTGGTCAGCGTGGACAGCGATCTGGAGTTTGCGGAAAAAGAGGTGCAGGTACTCATCAACAAGGAACAGGCGCACTCGTACGGGATTTCCGCCCAGGCCGTAGGGCGCAGCATCTCCTATCAGCTGCGCGGCGTCAACCTGGCGCCGCATTACGAGGAAGACCGGAGGTTTTCCGTCCGCCTGTTTATGGACGAAGACGACCGCCAGACGCTGGCGCAGCTCAAGAGTTTTCCGTTTCGCTCGCAAACCGGCGCCCAGATTCCCCTCTCGGCGTTTGCCACGTTCAATATAACGGAAGGCAGCGGCAACATTCGACGGGAGGACGGCAAGATGCGGATGCGGGTGCGGGCGTACACAACCCGGGAGGACCTGAAGGGGTTGTGGGAACAGATCGACGGCGCGATGGAAGGATTCGCCATGCCTCGCGGATACTCCTGGAACAAGGGAGAGACCTATTCCAGGTTCCAGGAGGCCGACGACACGATGTCGTTTGCGATTACGATGGCGATCACCTGCGTATTCCTGCTGATGGGCGTGCTGTTCGAGTCGTTCGTTCTGCCGTTCGCGGTGCTGCTGTCGATTCCCTTCGCGTTTCTGGGTGTGTATTGGGGCTTGTTCCTGACGAATACCGTGATGGGAAAAATGGCGCAGATGGGCATCATTCTGCTGATCGGCGTGGTGGTGAACAACGCGATCGTGCTGGTGGACATGATCAACCGGCTGAGGGTGTCCGGCATGAGCCGGACGGAGGCGATCGAGGAGGCCGGATTCAACCGGTTCCGGCCCATTTTAATGACCACCTTCACCACCATCTTCGGGCTGTTCCCAATGGCCGCGGGGTCGGCGACCATGCTCGGAACGCCCTATGCCCCGCTCGGTATCACGATGATCGGAGGCCTGTTATCGTCAACGATATTGACGCTCTTCGTGGTACCGCTGTTCTATACGTATCTGGATGACCTGAGGGTTTTCCTGAGAGGGTTCGCAACCAATATCCTTCAATCGCGAAGAATCGGGTAGAGGGGAGACGGGAGACGGTAGAAAAAAGGCGGGGAGACGTTAGAGGTGAGACGGGAGAAGAAATCTTCGCCCGGTTCAATGTTCCTTCTTGCCTTCGGCACGAAACGAATCCTCACAAGGCAGGCAATCTCTCCCCTCTCCCGTCTAACGTCTACCCGCCTTTTCCTTTGTGCCTTCGTGTCTTTGTGTGAGGCCGGTTTTCGTGATTTTCTAACCCGCTCGATCTTCCGGCGGGATGTAGCGGTTGCCCAGTTCCACGTAATCCTCCCGGACGGGGCTGAAAATGTCCAGCACAACGGCCGGGCCGTCCACTGCAACCGCGCGATGGGGCACGTTGGGCGGGATGAGATAGGCGGCGTCCTTCCCAACCGTCCGGGTGACATCGCCGATGGTCAGTTCAACCCGTCCCTCCAGCATGATCCCGCCCTGTTCGTGCGGATGATGGTGCAGCGGCACGACCGCGCCCTCATCCATTTCCAGAAGGGAGATCATGAGATTCTCGCCATAGGGCGCGCGGATCCGCACGCCTGGCGCGAGTTCGTTGACAGGGACGTCGTTCCAGTCGATATGGGGCATACGGGGTTCCGGGTTCGGGTTACGGAGCTCGGGTGTCTCTGGATCGTTTCAGCCGGTCCGGACGGGAATCGCTACTGGCCGGCCCCCGGCTTCTTGCCGCGGAGATAGTCCCTCAGGATGCCGTGCTTTACGGTTTCACCCGGAGCGGCTTTGGCCTCGGCCTCGATGGCGCCGAAGAGCTGGCGTGTCATCATTTTCGAGACGCTCAGGTGCAGCCGCTGGCCAACCGCGGCAACGGGCCCGCCCAACTGCACGTCGCCGCTGTAGGTGACCTCTGTGCCGTCCCCCTCGGCGGCGAGGTTGATACTTCCCTCTCCCCGGACGAATCCGGTCTTGCCCTTCGCGTCGACGATCATGCGATAGCATTCGGGCGGGTTCAGGCCTTCCAGGCGGACCGTGCCGCTGTAACTGCCTCTGATGGGCCCCACGCCGGCGTTGATTTCCAGTTCGTACGTGTTCTCCCCCACAAGCGCCAGCTTCCGGGCGCCGGGTATGCACCTGGCGAGGGCCTCGGGGTCGGTGAGCATTTCGAAGACGCGTTGTTGCGGCGCATTGATGGTGTGCGTGCCCTGGATCTTCAAGAGCGCCTCCCTGGAAGCTGTCTGAAAATTCCCAGCGGTTTCCTGGGGATGGTACGCGATGACGTGCGCCCGGCGGCATCAACCGGGCGCACGCGTTTAGCGTTCCAATCGATGTGAGGCGGCGGTCAGGCTGCGCGCTCGGCAGCCCTCGTGAGCGCCTGCCGCGTGAAGACCCCGGCCAGATGGGCGCGGTAGTCGCCCGAGGCGTGGTGGTCTTCCTGGAAGTCTTCTACGCCGTCGGCCGCCTTGTCGGCTGCCGCGGCAATCGTCTCGGCGTTCAGAGGGCCTCCCTGCAGCGCGGCTTCCACGGCCGAGGCCCTGTAGGCCACCGGCGATACCCCCGTAACGCCGATGCCGACCGACGCGCAGTTGCCGTTGTTCAGCGTGACCTGCGCCGCGACGCCGCAGATGGCGAATCCTGAGGCGGACTGGTGCATCTTGACGTACGCGCCGCCGGAGTTGCCCGGCGGCGTGGCGATCCGGACCTGCGTGAGGATTTCGTCTTCGCCGATGGCGACGGTGAGCAGATCTTCGAAAAAATCGCCGACGGCGACGCTCCGTTCGCCTCCGGGGCCGGAGATGTCGAGTTCCGCGTTCAACGCCAGCATCGTCGCGGGCCAGTCCGCCGCCGGGTCCGAGTGGACCAGGCTGCCGCCGACCGTGCCGCGATTGCGCACCTGGGCGTCTCCGATGGCGGATGCCGTTTCCGGAAGCAGGCCGCACCTGGACTTCAGAAGCCGGTGGCTCTCCACCGCGTAGTGCGTTGCCAGGGCGCCGATCGAGATGGTTTCGGTTCCGGCGACGACCTTCCTCAGACCCGTGATGCCCCCGAGATCGATGAGGGTTGCCGGCGAGGCGAACCGCAGTTTCATCAGCGGGATGAGGCTGTGGCCGCCTGCCAGGATCTTTGCGTCGCCGCCGTGTTCCTGAAGCAGGCTGAGCGCCTTCCTCAGGGTCTTCGGCGCATGATAGTCGAATGGGCTGGGAATCATTGTCATTTCTCCACGTATCGAATATTGGACTTCCGCGCGAGCGCGTTCAACCGTTCATCATCCGGTTGCCGCGCACCAGACGGTCCGGACTGGCAGCCTACCGCTGCATGAGCTTCCAGAGTTTTTCGGGACGCAGCGGCATGTCGACATGCCGCACGCCGAACGGCTTGAGCGCGTCCACCACGGCGTTGACGATGGACGGGGTGGAGCCGATGGTTCCCGCCTCACCCACGCCCTTGACGCCCATGGGATTCACCGGTGACGGCGTGACCGTGTTGTCGAGTTCGAAGCGCGGGAAGTTATGCGCCTTGGGCAGGGCATAGTCCATGAACGAACCGGTGATCATCTGTCCGCTCTCGTCGTAGATGGCTTCTTCGTAAAGCGCCTGGCCCAGACCCTGGGCGATACCTCCGTGGATCTGGCCCTCGACGATCATCGGGTTGATGATCCGGCCGCAGTCGTCCACGGCGATGTACCGGAGGATGTCCACTTCGCCGGTGTCCGCATCCACCTCCACGATGGCGATATGCGTGCCGAACGGGTAGGTGAAGTTGGACGGTTCGAAGAAGTGCGTGGCAGCCATGCCCGGCTCGGTATCCGGCGGCAGATTCACGCCACCGTGGGCGGCCATGGAGATGTCCGTCAGGGTCACGCCCTGGTCGGGCGAGCCCTTGACGCCGTATTTGCCGTCTTCGACCACGATGTCGTCCGGATTGCTCTCCAGCAAATGGGCGGCGATGTTGATGGCTTTTTCCTTGACCTTTTCCATCGCCATCACCATGGCCGTACCGCCCACCGCGGTCGCGCGGGAACCGAACGTACCGATGCCGTACTGCACGGCTTCCGTATCGCCGTGGATGATCCGCACGTCGTCGATGTCCACCCCGAGACCGTCGGCGATGAGCTGCGCGAACGTGGTCTCCTGGCCCTGGCCGTGGGGCGAAACGCCGGTGAGAACCGTGACTTTTCCTGTGGGGTCCACGCGTACGGTGCCGCTCTCCCAGCCGCCCGCCGGCATTGCGGCCGAGGGACCCATCCCGCAGATTTCCACGTACGTGGAGAAGCCGATTCCGAGGTACCGGCCCTGCTCGCGCGCTTCCGTCTGTTCCTTGCGGAAGCCTTCGTAATCGATCTTCCGCAGCGCCTTGTTCAGCGCAATCTCGTAGTCGCCGCTGTCGTAGGCAACGGCCGTACCGGTCTCGAAGGGAAACTCATCCTTACCGATGAAGTTCCTGCGCCGGACCTCGAGGGGGTCCATATCCAGATCGTACGCCACGCAGTCCAGCATACGCTCGATGAGGTACGTGGCTTCCGGCCTTCCCGCGCCGCGGTAGGCATCGGTTGCCATCTTGTTGGTAAAGGCGGCGGTGAGCTCCATCGATACGTTCTGGAACTTGTAACAGCCGCAGAGCATCAGCCCCGTGAGCGTTGGGATGGCCGGGGTGAGCAACTGGTAGTAGGCCCCCACGTCGGCCTCGACGGTGTATTTGAGGCCCAGGATGGTCCCGTCGTTCTTGACCGGGATTTCCACGTCGCCCACCTGGTCGCGTCCGTGAATCGTGTGCAGGAAATTCTCGCGCCGGCTCTCGATCCACTTGACCGGCTTCTTGAGCTGGATCGCGAGATGCCCGACCAGGGCTTCCTCCGCGTACACGTTCAACTTGCAGCCGAAACCGCCGCCTACTTCAGGCGCGATGACCTGCACGAGCTGTTCGGGCCTGCCGAGAATAACCGAAAGCTGGGTTTTGAGCAGATGCGGGATCTGGGTGGAGGACCAGACCGTGAGTTTGCCGTCTCCGGGTTGAAACTGCGCGACCACACCCCGGGTCTCCAGCGGGTTCGGCACCAGGCGCTGATGGTCGAAACGCTGTTTGACCACGCGGTCGGCCTGGGCGAAGGCGTCGTCGATGTCCCCGCCGGCAATGGCCCACGTAAAGGCCTGGTTGCTGCCGAATTCCTCGTGCAGAACGGGCGCGCCGTCCTTCAGCGCGGCCGCTGCGGAATTGACGGCGTCGAGCGGATCGTAATCCACCTCGATGAGGTCGGCCGCGTCGCGCGCGGTGTACGGGCTGTCGGCCACCACGGCCGCTACGGGCTCCCCGACGAACCGCACTTTACCGTGGGCGAGGACCGGATGCTCGGGAACCTGGATGCCGGGAAAGCCCTCGGGATCCGTGGTGGCGCACGGTATGGTGCCGATATTGCCTTTGAGATCGTCGCCGGTCACCACGGCGACTACGCCCGGGTGATCCGCGGCGGCGGCGGTGTCGATGCCCAGGATGTGCGCGTGTCCGTACGGGCTTCGGAGAACGGCCACGTGCAGCGTACCGGGCAGCTGGATGTCGTCTACGTACTGCGCAAGGCCCTGGATCAGCCGGGGGTCTTCCCTGCGCTTGACTCTTGCGCCTACTGATTTGCTGACAGGCATGGGAGACCTCCTTTCAGGACCTCATTTTTCTGGCTGCGTACTGGACGGCGTCGACAATGTGCTGGTACCCGGTGCATCGACACAGGTTGCCTTCGATGCCGCGCCGGATCTGCGCCTCCGTGGGCCGCGAGTTGCGCTCCAGCAACTGGTGTGCGGCGATAATCATCCCTGGCGTGCAGAAGCCGCACTGCAGGCCGTGGCACTCCCAGAAGCCTTCCTGAACGGGATGAAGTTCGCCGTTCTCGGCCAGGCCTTCGATGGTGGTGATCTCGGCGCCGTTCGCCTGTACCGCGAGCAGTGTACAGGATTTGACCGCCTGCCCGTCGAGCATCACGGTACAGGCGCCGCAGAGGCTGGTTTCGCAGCCCACGTGGGTGCCGGTCAGGCCGACGACGTCGCGCAGATAATGCACAAGCAGCAGCCTGGGCTCCACGTCGTGGCTGTGGCGCTCGCCGTTAATGGTGACTTCCACGTTCACTGGCCACCTCCTTTATGTGTGTTGTCCCGATTTCGCGGTCCCATTAACGATTTTCCGCAAGCAGCGGAGTTGTCAAAATTTGGGGTCGTGAAGGTACGCACAATCGATGCGCCTGCGCAAGTGGATTTTACCGAGCCGAGGAAACAGCGCATTGAAGCGGAATTGCCTGACAGCAGACAGGGTCGATGCGCTTGCCTTTTTTTTCTCGCGTCTTTAATTTTGTAACCAGATCAGGGGCGGGGAATCCGGCTTCGCGTTCCGGACCGTCTGAGGTCATGCACTTCTCCCAATCAGCTTATTTCACTGAAATTCCCGTCTATAAGGGGTTCGACGAGTGATTTCGAAACTCTATTACGTGGCAGACCCGATGTGTTCGTGGTGCTGGGGCTTCCGGCCGGTGTTGCAGGCGATCGTATCGGCGCTTCCGGAGTCCGTTCGGGTGGCATACGTGATGGGCGGGCTGGCAAAGGACTCGGACGATCCGATGCCCGAAGAGACGCGCGCGTACGTGCAGCGGAACTGGCGGGACGTCGCGGCAACGACAGGGGCGGAATTCAACTGGGACTTCTGGCGAGAATGCAAACCGCGCCGGTCCACCTACCCCGCCTGCCGCGCGGTGCTGGCGGCAAAGGCGCAGCGTGAAGACGCCGTGCCCGAAATGTTCGACGCCATCCAGCGGGCGTATTACCGTGAGGCGCGGAACCCCTCGGATATCGAGACGCTGACCGCGGTGGCCGGATCGCTTACACCGCCTCTGGACGTGGAGACGTTCGAACGGGATATCGGATCGCCTGAGATCGAGGCAGCGCTCCAGGCGGGCTTCAACCAGCGCCGGTCGATGGGCGTGCGGGAATTTCCGAGCGTAATCGTGAAAAGCGGCGACGAGCAGACGGACATCGTCCGCGGCTGGGCCAATACCGAAACCGCGATGGCAAGGCTGGAAAAAGCCCTAAGCGGGTAGACGTGAAACGGAAGCCGGTAGAAGAAATCTCAAGAGCGGTGAGACGTGAGAGGGGAGACGGGAGATGAAATCTTAAGTGCGGTGAGAGGTGAGACGGGAGCCGGGAGATGAGGTCTTTGCCCGATATGGTCTCTCCACTTGCCTACGGTATAAAAGGAAACCTCACAAGGCAGGAACTCTTCTCCCCTCTTACGTCTTCCGTCTCCCCGGAATCAGATTCTGACTTCAATCGACGTATCGCCACGAAGTGAATAAGCATATAAATATAAGGAGGTTATAACAATGTCTGAAAGCGAACCCATTTCCCAGGAGCAAATGAACGAGTTTCTGTTTACGCAGATCGTGCTGATGTTTCAGGGGGCAGCGTGGCAGCATCTGGGCAAGGTGATGAACCCCGCAACCAACAAGGTGGAAAGGGACCTCGCCCAGGCGAAGAACA
>CAZKDZ010000230.1:0-11314 GCA_964551635.1 uncultured bacterium
CTCGTCCGGACGGCTCCGTGCATCCGGCCGTACTGGCGGCCGCCCACGTCGTGGGCGTCGATGAAATCTATCGGGTTTTCGGCGCCCAGGCCGTTGCCGCCCTGGCCTACGGCACCGCCTCCATACCGGGGGTGGACAAGCTCGTGGGTCCCGGCCACCCGTCCGTCCAGATCGCCAAGAAGCTGGTCTTTGGAACCGTTGACGTCGACATGGTCGCCGGCCCCAGCGAAATCGTTGTCCTGGCCGACGACGAGGCGAATCCCAGGCACGTGGCCGCCGATCTGCTGTCGCAGGCTGAACATGGAAGCGGTTTCGAGGCTGTGGTTTGTATCACGCCCAGCGCGGAACTCGCACGCGAGGTCGCAGACGAAGTCGAACGGCAGGCCGCACGCCTGGAGCGCCGCGACGCCGTCCGCAAAGCCCTGCGCAACTTCGGCGCGGTTGTGATTGTAAAGGACGTGGACGAGGGCATCCGGCTGGCCAACCAAATCGCCCCGGAACACATCGAGCTCCTGGTTCGCGACCCATGGACCCGCCTGAACGAGGTCAGGAACGCGGGCGCGGTCTTTCTGGGCGCGGCCTCCTCCGAACCCGTGGGCGACTATTACGCCGGCGTGAACCACATTCTTCCGACCGCCGGCGCCGCGCGGTTCGCCTCGCCGGTGGGCGTGGATACCTTTCTGAAGAGCTCGAGCATCGTCTCCTACACGGACCGCCGGTTGAAGAAAACGGCCGGCGATATTATCGCACTGGCGGAAGCCGAGGGTCTGGACGCGCACGCCAACGCCATCCGCGTCCGGCAGGAATAGCGCCGGCGCTGATAGAAGCTGTCTTACAACCGCCCGCTCGCGCAACCGCCGAATACCGGCGACAATGCGGGCGCGGCGTTCTCATTTTGGATCGTCTCCGATGATCGATCCGCCACTGAAACGCATCAGGCCGGAAATCCTGTCCGCGGACGGGTACCACCTGACGCGCTACGACTGCCCGGTAAAGTTGAATCAGAACGAGAGCCCGTTCGACATTCCGGACGATCTCAAGAACGAGATCCTGGCAGACGTCCGGAAGCGGCCCTGGTTCCGCTATCCCCAGCCGATGGAGATGGATCTGGTGGAAGCCCTGGCCGACTTCGCAGGCTGGCGTCCGGACGCGCTGATCGTATGCAACGGCTCCAACACCCTCGTACAGCTCGTTCTGGCCGTCAGCACCAGCCCCGGGGCAACGGTGGTCATTCCCTCGCCCAGTTTTTCGCTGTACGGACTCTACGCGGGGTTCTTCGGGGGTGGCGTGGCGCCAGTGGATCTCACGCCGGACCTCACCTTCGACCTGCCCGGTATACTGGAAGCCGTCCGGCGGGAAGAAGCAAACATGGTCATCTTCGGCTCCCCCAACAACCCGACAGGCTGCGTCGTTTCCAATGCGGATCTGAAAGACCTGCTCGAGCAAACCGACGCGCTGGTGATGGTGGACGAAGCCTATGCGGAGTTCAGCGATGAGACGGCCCGGGACCTGCTCGGGGAATATCCCAATCTCATCGTGTTGAAGACCTTTTCAAAAGCCCTCGGCGCAGCGGGTATCCGCATCGGCTACCTGATGGCGCATCCTGAAATCGCCCGCGAGGTACTCAAGGCCAAAGTACCGTTCGACATCAATGTGTTCTCCCATTCAGCGGCGCTGCACATTCTGAAACACGAGACTCTGATCCGGGACCGCGTGGAGACGATCCGGGACGAACGCGAACGGGTGTTCGCGGCCCTCCGGAGAATTGACGGCGTCCGCCCCTGGCCGTCGCACGCCAACTTCATCCTTTTCGAAGTGGACAACCCGGAACGGGTCTTCAACGGGCTCATCGAAAGGGGCATCCTCATCCGCAACGTGACCTCATATCCGCTCCTTGAGAACGCCCTGCGCGTGAGTATCGGCAGGGCCGGGGAGAACACCCTCTTTCTGAACGCGCTCGAAGAGACACTCAGGGACTCGTGTGTATAATACACATCGTTAATCCTGATCTGGAAACACGCCACGGGAAAGGTAGATCCCCCATGCCGGTCCTTCGCACCGCCCGCATACAACGCAAGACATCGGAAACCGACGTGGACCTCACGCTGAACCTGGACGGATCGGGAGACTGCCGGCTCGAGACCGGCATCGGTTTCTTCGACCATATGCTCAACGCGTTCGCCAGGCACGGAGGGTTCGACCTGGACGTGGCCTGCCGGGGCGACCTGGACGTGGACGCGCACCACACGGTGGAAGACGTGGGCATCTGTCTGGGCAGGGCGTTTTCCGATGCGCTGGGCGACAAGGCCGGTATCACGCGATTCGGACACAGTTTCGTGCCGATGGACGAGGCCCTCGCGCGTGCGGCCGTGGACCTCTCGGGCCGGCCGTACCTGGTCTACAATGCCGACCTGCCCGACGAGATGGTCGGCGCGTACCCCACGGCGATGAACCCGGAGTTCTTCCGGTCGCTCGCGGACCACGGGCGTCTGAACGCGCACATCGACCTGATTCGCGGGACAAACGCCCATCACGCCACCGAAGCGATTTTCAAGGCTGCCGGCCGGGCCCTCCGCCAGGCATGCGGGCTTGATCCGGGTGTTGAAGGGATTCCGTCGACGAAGGGCGTATTGTAGGGTCCGCTATGACTCCCGATAATGCGCCGCCCGTGAGCCTTCGATTCGATCCCGACGCCGGTGGCGGAAAGGTCCTTACACGGGACCAGGCCGTAGAGGTCCGGCGGCGTCTCAAACGGACCCGCGCCAGGCTGGTCTTCACCAACGGCTGCTTCGACCTGATCCATCCCGGGCACGTGGCTTTTCTTCAGCGGGCACGCCGTCTGGGCGACGCGCTCCTCGTGGCGCTCAACAGCGACGATTCCGTCCGCCGCATCAAGGGCGAAGGCCGGCCGATTCTGTCGGTTGACGAGCGGATCGGCGTGCTGTCCGGCCTGGAAGCCGTAGACTATATCTGCGTGTTCGAGGAAGACACGCCGCACGATATCCTTCGAGACCTGCTGCCCGACGTCCTCGTAAAGGGCGGCGACTATTCGCCGGACCAGATCGTCGCCCGCGAAATTGTGGAACGCGCGGGAGGTCGGACAGTCGTTGTTTCTACAGCTTTCAAGACTTCCACAACCGCCATCATTGAACGCATCCACAAAACCGAAACATACAAAAACGGGTAGACGGGAGACGGAAGAGGGAAGAGGACCACGCCCCGCACCACCACCTGGTAAGAGGGGAGCCGGGAGACGGGAGAGAATACCTGCCTTGTGAGGTTTCTTCTCCTGCCGTAGGCAATGAGGGATAAATAACGGGCAAGGTTTTCTTCTACCGTCTCACGTCTTGCGTCTACCCGATTTTCTTACCTCTACCGGCTCACCGAATTATGAGAATCCTCCACACCATTTACGACGACGTGGACAACCCCTGGTGCGGAGGAGGCGGCGCGGTCCGGGCCATGGAAATCAACCGCCGCCTTGCCCGGAAGCACGAAATCACCCTCCTGACGGGTCACTTTCCCGGCGCCGCCCGGGAGGAGGAACGCGACGGCATCCGCATCCGCAGGGTGGGAACCTGCCGGAACTATCTGCTCAGCCGTCTGAGCTTCTCGGCGCTGGCTTCACGTGCGCTGGCGAAGCGGCCATTCGACCTCTGGGTGTACGACTTTTCCGCATTTTCGCCCGTTTACGCGCTTCCGTCCCGGCAGGCGCGGTCGGTCATGATTTTTCACCATCCCATATCCGCGCACGCCACGCGGAAATACCCGGGGATCGGCCTTCTGGCCGCTGCCGCCGAAGGCCTCCATACGCGGCTGCACCGCACGATCATCGCCGTTTCTCCGAGTACGGCCCGTCACCTGGAGTGGCGCGCGCGTCCGAACACACCCGTCCATACGGTGTGCAACGGCGTGAGCCATCCCGCCATGGCAGCCACTCGCGAAGAGGACTATATTCTCTTTTTCGGACGTCTGGACACCTACAACAAGGGAATCGACGTCCTGCTCCCCGCATTCGCCCGGCTGAAACCGAGGCACCCGGACGTCCGGCTGGTCCTTGCGGGAAGAGGCACTGAAGCGCGCCTGAACGAACTGATGTCCGTCTCCCGCTCCCTGGGCATATCGGATCGCGTGGAACTCACGGGGCCTGTCTCGGAAGCGAAAAAGTGGAACCTCTACGCCGGCGCATTGTTCACCTGTCAGCCATCCCGATTCGAAGGGTGGGGCATCGCCGCCATCGAATCCGGCGCCGCCGGGAAAGCGGTGATCGGCACGGAGATTCCCGGGCTCGTCGACGCCATCCAGCGGGACCGGACCGGCCTGCTCGTGCCGGCGGAGGACCCGGAAGCCCTCGCGGACGCAATGAACCGCCTGCTCGAGGATTCCCGCCTGCGCGCGGACCTCGGCAATAACGGGAGGGAATGGGCCGCCGGCTTCTCGTGGGACCGGATTGCCAGGGAGCAGGAACGCATATACCGCGAAACGCTCGAGTGATGGCAGACAGGAATGTCTGCCCCACCTTCACACCAGGATCCCTTTCGACTCGTCGAGCCATTGTATGAGAGTGGAGATGATCGTCCGGTAATCAATACAGCCGCATTCGCTGTCGCAGTGTGCATCTATCATTCACTTCACAGGGTGGAGCAGACATTCCTGTCTGCTCACGTAAAAGACCAAGACTTGGAAGCCTGTGTCCGGAAACGCAGCGACACGCCGCCGCCTCCCCCACCGTAAAATAGACGGCGCCATTTATTGGATAACCTTTCGCCTCGCTGACGCGATCCCCAGGGACACACATAGAGACTTCCAAAGATCGCGCAATCTTTGGCTCAAACGCCACACCGAACCCTGGAGTGACGCCGAATGGAGAGAATACAACCGACGCTTCGATGAAAAGATCGAGGGCTGGCTCGATGCCGGAATGGGTTCTCGCGCCCTGGCGCGCCTGGACGCCCGAGAAGCAGTCAAGAATTGTATCTTGCGCTTCAACGGTGAAAGACATCGGCTTCATGCAGCCGTCATCATGCCCACGCACGTACACCTCCTTATGGAACCGTTGGAGGGCCATGACCTTTCACTGATCATGCAGGGCATCAAGGGCGCCTCTGCCCGTGAAATCAACAAACTGCTGGGCAGCAGCGGCACTTTCTGGCTCGACGAGTCTTATGATCACGTTGTTCGCAGCGAAAAGCAGTATTGGCGCTTCGTCCGCTACATTTTGGAGAACCCCGCAAAGGCAGGACTTGGCGACCAGGAGTATTGGATCTATACTGGGGGCACAGGCCTTTCGTCCGGCTGCTTTCCGGGCGAAGAATAAGGATCTTGGCAGACAGGAATGTCTGCCCCACCCTCACTCCGGCGACCCCATCGGCTCGAAGAGTCATTGGGTCACGGTGGATTTGATTTATAGTTGATGAATACCGCCGCTTCGGCTGTCGCGCTGCATATCGATCATTCACTTCACAGGGTGGAGCAGACATTCCTGTCTGCTCACATACCTCAATTCCAATCCAGGTTTCCTGTGTCAGGAGCCACAGCGACACACCGCTGGCCTTTCGCACGGCTGCTTTCCGGGCGAAGAATAAGGGATTCGGCAGACAGGAATGTCTGCCCCACCTTCAATTCGGATTCTTCATTGGTTCGAAGAGAAAGGCATGAGCTCTTTTAATCGGCGAAGAATAAGGGATCCGGCAGACAGGAATGTCTGCCCCACCCTCAAATCGGACTCTTCATTGGTTCGAAGAGAAAGGCAAGAGCTCTTTTAATCGATGTTTTCGGGGTAGCGAATACCGGCTTTGGCAGACAGGAATGTCTGCCCCACCTTAAATCCTGAATCTACCAGCTTCACGCCGCTATGACCACCGGATACGCAAATGACATCTGCATTGTGGGCGGGGCCGGCCGCGTGGGTCTTCCTCTGGCGTTGACTTTCGCGGACAAGGGCCTGCGCGTTGTCATCTGCGACATCAACGAAGCGTCTCTCGAGTTGATCCGCGACGGGCGGATGCCGTTCGAGGAAACGAATGCCGGGGACCTTCTCGCCAGCGCGCTCGCGGATGGCCGGCTGAGCGTCTCGTCCGAAACGTCATGCGTGGCCGACGCGGCCACCGTGATCGTGACCATCGGCACGCCCGCGGACGAACTCTCGAAGCCCATTCTCTCGACGTTCAAGAGCCTCGCGGACGACATGCTGCCGCATCTGTCCGACGATCAGCTTGTCGTACTCCGCTCCACGGTTTCCCCCGGGACGACGGACTGGCTGTACGACTACCTGCGGGCGAACGGCAGAAACCCCAAGGTCGCATTCTGTCCCGAGCGCATCGTGCAGGGCCGGGCCATCGAGGAGATCCCGCAGCTCACCCAGATCGTCAGCGGAACCACGGCTGAAGCCGAACGGGAAGCCGCCGACCTCTTCAGGCGGATCTCGCCCGGGATCGTTCACCTGACACCCATCGAAGCCGAATTCGCGAAACTGTTCAGCAATGCGTACCGGTATATCCAGTTTGCAACCGCGAACCAGTTCTATACGATCGCAAACGCCGCGGGCGTGGACTACAGCCGGGTGCTCGAAGGTATGAAGAAAGACTACCCGCGCGCCCGGGACATCCCCTCCGCTGGATTCGCGGCGGGCCCGTGCCTGCTGAAGGATACCATGCAGCTGGCCGCCTTCGCCAGCGACGGTTTCGCACTGGGACGGGCGGCCATGAACGTCAACCAGGGCCTGGTGAACTATCTGGTGGAGGAGATTCATAGCCGGTACGGCGACCTGCGGCGTCTGTGCATCGGCCTGCTTGGCATGGCCTTCAAGGCAGACAGCGACGACACCCGGTTCTCGCTGAGCTACAAGCTGAAGGACATCCTGGCGTTCCGGGCCCGGGAGGTGATGACAACGGACCCGTACGTGACCACGGACCCGAACCTGCTGCCCGTTCGTGAGGTCCTGGAACGGAGTGACCTGCTGGTCCTGTGCGTGCCGCACACGGCTTACCGGCGGCTGGACCTCAAAGGCAGACCCGTCGTGGATATCTGGGGGTACCTGAACCGTGAGTAAGCTCTACCTGGTCACGGGCGGCGCCGGATTCATCGGTTCCTCCCTGGTACGGCGCCTGCTCCGCGACGGCCACCGGGTGCGGGTTCTGGACAATCTGTCACGAGGAAACGCCAGCCGCCTGGCGGACACAGGCGACCGGGTTGAATTCATCGAGGCCGACGTCCGGGACGCGGATGCCGTGGGAAGAGCCGCCCGGGGCGTGGAAAGCCTTTGCCACCTGGCCTCGGTGAACGGCACCGAATGGTTTTACAGCAAGCCTGAAATCGTCCTCGACGTGGGGGTGAAGGGCGTCGTGAACACCATCGACGCCTGCCTGAAGCACGACGTTCCCGAGTACGTCCTGGCCTCCAGTTCCGAAGTGTACCAGACCCCACCAACCATCCCCACGGACGAATCCGCGCCACTCTCCGTTCCCGACCCCCTGAATCCCCGCTTTTCCTACGGCGGCAGCAAGATCATCGGTGAACTCATGGCCCTGAACTACGGCCGGAGACGGCTGGAGCGCGTCCTCGTCGTCCGCCCGCACAACGTGTACGGACCCGACATGGGGCGCGAGCACGTCATCCCCCAGCTCATTCTGCGGGCGGCCGCGCTCGCAACCGAACACCCTCGCGGCGCGGTTCCGTTTCCGATTCAGGGCGACGGCTCGCAGACCCGGGCCTTCGTGCATATCCACGACTTTATCGACGGGCTCGCCGCCGTCCTGGAACGAGGCGCGCACCTGAATATCTACCACGTCGGCACTGATGAGGAAGTCACCATCCAGCGTCTCGTCAAACTGATTTTCGACCACATCGGCAGGGACTTCGAGCTCATCCCCGGGGCATTGACAGCGGGCAGCCCCGAACGAAGGCGCCCCTGTATCGACAAACTCAGGGCCCTCGGATTCCGCCCGCGCGTCTCACTCCGCGACGGTCTGGCAGGCGCCATGGACTGGTACCTGGAAAACCACCGCAATTGAGCAGGAGGAGCACGCGTGCCGCACGCAGCCTCCCGAAACGTCACCCGCTGCCAGATCAGCCAATCCGCGAATCTTCAGTCCGTTCTCTTCCTGGGCTGCGTGCCGCCGGTGAACGATATGCAACCGGTGGGCACAGAGCCCGTCGACCGCCCGATGTATCCCCTCGAGCTGCTCTACTGCCCGGACTCGCACCTGGTGCAGATCGGCTGCCAGGTGGACCCGGAAATCCTGTTCCCGCCGGAATATCCCTACACCAGCGGCACCACGCGCATTCTCCGTGAGAATTTCGCGGGTCTGTTCGAACAGTGCAGGGACCGGCTGGGGGTGGACGGCTCCTGGTTTGTGATCGACGTCGGCTCCAACGACGGCACGCTGCTGGCCAATTTCAGGGCCGGGGGCTGCCGGGTCCTGGGCATTGACCCCACGGACAGGGCACGGCTCGCAAACGAGAGGGGCATCCACAGCCTCCAGGCTTTTTTCTCACGGGAGACCGCGAGGACGGTTGCCGCGGAATACGGCCCGGCCGGCCTCGTGACCGCAACCAACGTATTTGCGCACATGCCCGACGTCGACGAGGTCGTGGCCGGGATTCTGGACGTCCTGGATGAAACCGGGGTTTTCGTCTCCGAATCCCACTACCTGCTGGATCTGGTCGGAACGCTGCAGTACGACACCGTCTACCACGAGCACCTCAGGTACTATTCCCTGCACAGCCTGAAATACCTCCTGGAAAAACACGGGCTGGAGATCTTCCACGTGAAACGCATCCCCACGCACGGCGGCTCCATCCGCGTCTTTGCCGCACGCACGGGAAGATATCCGGTGGATCCGTCCGTTTCGAACCAGCTGAAAGAGGAACGACGGGCCGGACTGCTCGACCCCGAAACCTACCGCCGCTTCGCCGCGGACGTTTTGCAGACCAAACTCGACCTCCTGGACCTGCTGCGAGACGTCAAGGCCGCCCGCGGCCGCGTATACGGCATCGGCGCACCCTCCCGAGCCAGCACACTGATTGCCTATACCGGACTGGACCACGAGACGATCGACTGCGTCCTTGAAATCCGGGGTTCGTACAAAATCGGCAAATTCATGCCGGGCACCCGCATCCCCGTGCTCGAAGAGTCCGTACTGTTCAGCGACCAGCCCGAATTCGCGCTTCTCTTCTCCTGGCATATCGCCGGGGAACTCATGCCGAGACTCACGGGCAAGGGGTTCAGGGGGAAATACATCGTCCCGCTTCCGTCGCCCCGAGTCGTGGCGGGATAACTGACCGCACAAAGGTTCCGTCGATTCGAAAGCGTAAACCCGGACGATGCCCGATCTCGACATTGTCATCCCCGTGTACAACGAGGGCGGCAACATCCTGAACGTACTCAACGCGCTGTGCGACGCCACAAGCACGCCCTTTCGCGTCCTGATCTGTTACGACGATGAATCCGACGACACGCTGGAAGCCTTGAAGGATTACACGGATCCCCGATGCGAAATCGTCAAAGTCCGAAACCGCGGACGGGGGGCCCACGGAGCCGTCGTCACGGGTTTCAGCGAAGGCGACGCGCCCGCGGCGATCATGTGGCCGGCCGACGATACCTACAACGCGGGCATCATCGACAGGATGCACCGGGAATACGTGAAGGGTTGCGACGTCGTCTGCGCCAGCCGGTTTGTCGCCGGCGGCTGTATGGTGGGCGCGCCCCGGCTGAAATCTCTGCTTGTCAGGAGCTCCGCCTTCACCCTTTATTATCTGGCGCGGCTTCCCGCCCGGGACGCCAGCAACGGCCTTCGCCTATTCTCCAGGCGGCTGCTGGACCGGGCCCGGATCGAGTCCTCGGCGGGTTTCGCCTACGGCATCGAACTGCTGGTCAAATGCCACCGGCTGGGCTGGAGAATCGCGGATGTCCCCGCGGCGTGGTACGAGAGGACCTCCGGCCGAAGCCGTTTCAGAGTCATCCGCTGGCTTCCGGAATACCTGCGCTGGTTCTTCTACGCCTTCGCAACCACGTATCTTGGCCGGGGTCCGGAGACCGTTCCCGAAACGCGGCACTCGGATATGAACCGTGGAGCCTAACCATGATTCGTATGTTTTCGTGGACGTTAAATCGAATATATGCAAGTTGATCAAGGCGATTAGAAGGCGGATTACCAGGATACACCAGGTCGCTGGACGTCGACTGAAAGAACGTCCTTCCAAACGACGTTTACACCCCGTTTCGGAGGGTTTTATCACGACGCCCGGTTACCGTTTTTTTCGAATTGGGGCCAAACGTGAGCAAGCGCAGAAAAAGAGACGCCCGGCGTTCCGCTGCGCCGAGGGCTGAACCCTCGAAAACCCTCTCCGACCGTTTCGGACCCTTCCTCGCGTCGCCCTGGGCCCCGGTTGTGTTCTTCCTGCTCCTGAGCACGGTGTACTTCGCCGGGTTCGTCTTTACCGATCACGTCATTCTCGGACAGGACACCGGGAGGGAATTCCACAAGGGGCGTGAGCCCTTCCTGGAAAAGCTGGCCAACCTGGCGCCGGCCAACTGGACGCGCTATCTGGGCGGCACCCCGGTGACCGGACAGCGGACGTCGGACTATTTTCCGCTGGAAATCATCGCCCTGTTTACGACCCGGCACCGGCTCATCGGCTGGCGGTATTTCTTCGCCATGTTCATGGCCGGCTATTTCATGTATCTCTGTATCCGCGGTTTCGGCATGAAGCCGCTCACGGCCTGGCTCACGGGTATCGCGTACGCCTCCGCGCCCGCCCTGCTCACCTTCATCTACGCCGGCCATGAAGCCAAAATGCTGGTTATCGGCCTGTTCCCGCTGATGGTCTGGGGGCTGTACCGCGGCATGGATACGGGACGCCCCATCTACTTCCTCGTTCTGTCGGTTGCCATTGGCGCGGGCATCTACACGCCGCATCTCCAGATGCTGTACTACGCCCTCTGCGGACTGGCCATTCTCTTCGCCGCCAGACTCGCAAAGTCCTTCTACGGCGAACGTGACATCGCGGCAGCCCTGCGCCGAAGCCTTCTCAGCGCCGGCGCGGTTTGCCTGGGCCTGGGCATCGGCGCCATGGGCGTGTTTCCGCAATACTGGTACACGCGAACGGAATCGAGAAGGGCCCTTGGAGGCGGCGAAGGAAAGGGCCTGGAATACGCGCAGACGTGGTCGCTGCACCCCGAGGAAGTCGCTTCCCTGGTCGTACCGGAGTTTGCGCACTTCGACGACCCGGACCGAAGACAACGAAATTACTGGGGCCGCAATCCCTTTAAGCTCAATTCCGAATATTTCGGCATCGCCGTTCTCTTCTTCGC
>CAZKDZ010000231.1:0-18154 GCA_964551635.1 uncultured bacterium
CGCGGACCTTCAGGACGCCGATCTCTCCGGCGCTCCCCTCCAGCGCGCCCTGTTCCGGGGCGCGAATCTCAGGAATGCCAATCTGGCGCCGGCAGACCTCGAACTCGCCGATCTGACGAATGCGGATCTTTCCGGCGCCCGGCTGCACAGCGCCACGCTGCGGGGAGCAAACCTGCGAGATGCCACGCTTTGCGGGACGGATCTGCGAAACGCGGACCTCCAGGACGCCAACCTTCTGAACGTGGACCTGCAGGGAGCCAATCTGAGAGGCGCGAGACTCCAGGGTGCGAATCTACAGGGGGCCGATCTCAGGAATGCCGATCTCCGGAGCGCGAGGCTGCAGAACGCGGATCTCGTTCAGGCAGACCTCCGGTCCGCCAGTTTCATCAAGGCCCGAATGCAGAACGCCGACCTCTACAAGGCCAATATAGAGGATTCAGACCTGCGAGGAGCCGACCTGAGGAATGCAGTGGGTTTCACCGGCAAACACATCGGTCTGGCGCGTACGGATAAGACGACCCGGATCCGTGATTGACGTCTTTATTGTGCGGGCTCGATATTCAGGGAGCTGCTACAGGTTTGATTCTCAGGCCTTTTCCGCAGGCGTACGGAGGATCGACGGCGGCGGGCACGTGAGATGAACTTTGCGGCCGGTGGCCGGGTGAATGAAATGGAGTTCGTGCGCGTGAAGGTGGTATCCGGTGTCTCCCGGCAGCGGGGCGCGATCTCCAGCAGCCGATACGGCAGGGCGGCCACCGGCGCGATAGAGCGGGTCGCCAATCAAAGGATGTCCGGCGGCGGCAAGGTGAATACGGATCTGGTGGGCGCGGCCGGTGACGAGATTGACGCGGATCAGGCTCCGATCGCCGTCCGGATCGCGATTGAGGACCCGGCATTCGGTCCTGGACGGCTTTCCCCCGCTTGTTGCCGCGTAAAGGTACCGGGTTGGGGCAAAGGGAATCCGCCCGATGGGTACATCAACCGCAAACCGATCGGACATGTCCGTGCCGGCGACGAGTGCGCGGTAGATTTTGCATACACGCCGGTTTCGGAAGTCCTCCGAAAGGACGCGTCTAGCCAACCCGGAACGGGCGAACAGAACCAGGCCGGAAGTTCCGCGTCCCAGGCGATGGAGGGGCGCGGGACCCGGGATTTCCGGGAATTGTTCGCGGATGCGGGAAAGCAGGGTATTCCGAAGGTGATGGCCGCCCGGCAGCACGGGAAGGCCGGCCGGCTTGGCGGCGGCAATCAGGTGATCGTCCTCGTAGAGCAGCGCAAACGAACAGGGCGCGTCCGGTTCCTGCCACGGCTTCCGGTAATACGTGAGCCGCTGTCCCGCGAAAAGCCGGGTTTCGGGTGTGGTCGGCCGGTCATCCAGCCGCACGTCGCCGGACACGATACGTTTTCGCCACGCTTCCCCGGAAGAGTGAGGATAGCGCCGGAAATAGAACTGAAGAACGGTTTCCCCCGCCGCGTCCTGCCCGATGCGGTTCCTGTAGGTCCAACCCTGGTTTGTCGGCGTGTTTTCGCACATATGTGCGAAATATAACGCCCGTGAAGGGTCCGGGCCATTTCAATTCGGCCCGCGGGTGTTTGCCCGCGGGCCCCTTTCTGTCCTCCCCCGGACGACAGGTCCACGGCGTACTGTAGCGTACAACGCGGCGACGGCGTGTCCCCGTTCCGGGTGAAATCTCGACTGACTCGGCTCAAGTTTATGGTATTTATGCAGATAGTCTATTAACACCGCTTGCGGACAAAGTATGGCACAAAGATTGCGGAACAGATCACGACGGAATGGGATTTCTTCCACAAAACGCGGCGCGCCGGATCGACGATGTTCTCCCGGAGCGGCGTCCGTTCGCTGTAACAGGTTTCGGCGGGCGGCCTGGTCGAGCGGCGTGGTGCGGTGTCTTCCGGGCGGGGGTCGCGCTGGCGGCCTGCTGCGGGCTCCTGTGCGTTTCCATGATCCCTGTTCAAGCTGACGCGGCATTCGAGTTTCGGCCGGTGGGCGCCCGATCCGGCGGGATGGGAGACACGTTCGCTGGTTTTGCGGAAGGCGTCGACGGCGTCTTCTGGAACGCGGGCGCGGTCGCCTGGGCGAATGGCGTCAGTATTACGGGTGGGTACGAGCGGCCGTTCGGCATGGCGGCATTGGATGCCCATGCAATCGGGGCCGTCGCATCTACCGGCCGTGTCGCCGCGGGCCTGGGTTATCTGGAGTACGGATTCAGCCTGTATCGGGAGAGGACAGCCGGGATGACATTCGGCATGCGGGTGGTGCCCCGGCTGGGTCTCGGGGTCAGGATCCGGCGCATGCGACTCTCCATTGCCGGCTCCGAGAGCCGCGCGTGGACCGCGTTCGATCCGGGCGCCAGGATAGCACTCGGCCCGAGGATCACACTGGGACTGGAGGCGTGGAATGCAGGTGGGCAGTCGGTGGACGTATTGGGTCAGGGTGGAATGGCAGGCGTGGGGTTCGAGGCGTTACGCAACGTGTCGCTGCTCGTGGACGTTCGAAAGGAGGCCGGCCGGCCCACGGGGGTGAGTGCGGGCGTGGAATACAGACCCTCACGCAGGGTTATGCTTCGGATGGGCGCCGGGGGCAGGGCCGAGCGCTTGTCTGTGGGGGCGGGTGTGTTTCATCGGGGCCTGCGGATCGACTATGCGACGCTGCACCATACTGTGTTGGGGCTGACACATCGGGTATCGCTGACGATAAACCGTTGAAGGGTGCGCGATCTTGACACCGGGATGATGTTGTCCTATTTTGGAATCGGGCCCGGTCGCAGATTTCTGACCCTTTTGCAACGCGCGGAATTTCGTTTTGACACAGGCGGGAAAAGACGGATGTTCAAAAGGTTCCTTCGTGAGGCGGCGTTATTCGCAGGTTGCGCGGTTTTTACCGGTATCGTGGGTCTGATTCTGCTCGATCGATTCATCATGCCGCGGCTGGTCCGGGCAGGCCAGCGTGTTGAGGTCCCCGATATTGTCAATCTGACACCCGAAGACGCCGGCCGTGCGCTGTCCCAACGGGGGCTGAGGTTGAAACTGCAGCCTTCGCGATGGGACACCTCCATTGCCGAGGGCAGGCTGGTACAACAGAATCCGCTTGCGAATTCGCACGTGAAGATGAACCGGACGATCTATGCGGTGCCGAGTCGCGGGGTCAGGCTATTCGAGGTGCCCGATCTCAGCGAGAAGTCCCTGCGCCAGGCCCAGTTGTGGATCGCACAGGCGGGCCTCGCCATGGGAGACACGCTTGAAGATGCGTCTGAAATCGTCAGAGAGGGATTGATCATCAGCCAGGACCCGCCACCCGGACAACAGGTACAGAGCGGAACACCAATCTCGGTTACGATTAGCAACGGCCCTCCCGGAGAGCTGTTACCAATGCCGGATCTGGTTGGGAAACCGCTTGAAACCGCCCGCGCCGAATTGGCGGAAGCCGGGCTGCGGGTACGGGACATCAGATATGAGTTCAGCACCCAGCATCTGTTGAACGTGGTGATCCGGCACGTGCCACGGTCGGGGGAAGAAGTGAAACAGGGCACCCGGGTGCGGCTGGTAGTGAGCAAATTGTAACGGATGGATGCCGCCGCGCACTGGTTTTTCATTCAAGCCCCGCACTTCCAGACCCCCTGCCGGAAAATTGGAGCCTTTTTTTATGATTAAAATCGCCCCGTCGTTCCTGGCAGCGGATTTTGTCGCGCTCGAACGCGAGATTCGGGCGGTAGAAGCAGCCGGTGCGGACTATATTCACCTGGATGTGATGGACGGGCATTTCGTGCCGAATATCACGTTCGGTCCGATGGTTGTGGAAGCCATACGGAAAACGACGGCGTTGACCCTGGACGTGCATCTTATGATTTCCGATCCGGGCAGGTACCTGAGGGCGTTCGCGGACAGCGGGACCGACATCTGTACCGTTCACGTTGAGGCCGGCGCGGATATGCCCGCACTGCTCGGTGAAATCCATAGGATGGGAATGCGGGCGGGCGCTACGGTTAAGCCCGCAACACCCGTGGAAGCGTTGTATCCGCTTTTGCCGTCTATTGATCTTGCGCTTGTGATGTCTGTGGAGCCCGGATTCGGCGGTCAGGCGTTTATGCCGGAGTCGCTGGATAGGGTGCGGAGATTGCGGGCGGAGGTCGTGCGTCAGGGCGTAAATGCCGAAATAGAAATCGACGGGGGTATCGGGTTGGAAAATGCGGGGTTGGCGGTCGCGGCGGGAGCGGAAGTGCTGGTGGCCGGATCGTCCGCGTTTCGTGACGGCAAGGTGGGTGAAAACGTGGCTGCGTTGCGGCGCGCGGGAATGGCGGGTCTGGCGTAGCGAGACCCTTGTTCCGGCGCTTTTTTTGTTGCGTAAATCGCTGTCGTCCCGTATCTTTACAGGTCTGTTTCCCTTTTGAGAAATAACGCAGCCAGGTCCGCTCCATGTTCGATCATCTCACGGAAAAGCTGGAAGGGGTTTTCAAAAAACTCCGCGGTCGCGGCAGGTTGGCCGAAGCCAATATCGATGAAGCGCTCAGAGACGTGCGTCGCGCGCTTCTGGAGGCGGATGTCAACTATAAAGTGGCGAGGACGTTCGTTGCCCGTGTCAGGGAGCGGGCGATCGGACAGGAGGTGTTGCGAAGCATTACCCCCGGGCAGCAGGTCGTCAAGGTCGTGCACGACGAGTTGATTCACCTCCTTGGAGACGAGCACCAGGAGTTGAATCTGACCGGACCGCCGCCCAATGTCGTCATGGTAGTCGGTCTGCAGGGATCGGGCAAAACAACGCTTTGCGCCAAGCTTGCGCGTCTCCTGAATGCGAAGGGCCGCAGGCCCCTCCTTGTGGCGGCGGATATCTACCGTCCGGCCGCCATCGACCAGCTTTGCGTACTTGGCGCGTCAATAGACGTCCCGGTCCACCGGGCCGCGGAGGGTACCGATCCGGCGTTGATTTGCGCCGGGGCGGTGGGCCTGGCGCGGGAGGACGGGATGGACCCCGTTATTCTGGATACGGCCGGCCGGCTGCACGTCGATGATGACCGGATGGAGGAGTTGAGGAAGATACGCGAAGTGGTTTCGCCGGGTGAGATTCTGTTCGTCGCGGACGGGATGACGGGCCAGGATGCGGTCTCGGCGGCTACGGCGTTCTACGAACAGCTCAATTTTACGGGAATCGTCCTGACGCGCCTCGACAGCGATACGCGCGGCGGCGCGGCGCTGTCCATCCGCGACGTCACGGGTGTGCCCATCAAATACGCGGGCGTCAGCGAGAAGGTGGACGGCATAGAACCGTTTCATCCGGACCGGATGGCTTCCCGGATTCTGGGTATGGGCGACGTTGTGACGCTGGTGGAGCGGGCGCAGGATGCGGTGGATGTCAAACAGGCGAATAAGCTGGAGAAGAAGCTGCGAAGCGCAGCGTTTACGTTCGATGACTTTCTGCAGCAATTGGACCAGGTACGCAGGATGGGACCATTGAGTCAGTTGATGGACCTGATTCCCGGGGCCGGAAAGGCAATGAAGGGACTGGATGTGGATGACGATGCGTTCGTGCACACCGAGGCGATCATCCTGTCAATGACGAGGCAGGAACGCGTTAATCCCCAGATCCTGAACGGCAGCAGGCGCCGGCGTATCGCGGATGGCAGCGGACGCAGTATCCAGGAAGTCAACAGGCTGATAAAACAGTTCGGAATGATGCGAAAGATGATGAAACGGATGTCGAGAATGGAGAAGCAGGGCCGCGGCGCGCCTGTACCTTTCCTGGGTTGAGGAGGCGCCTTTTCCGGTTGGTATGGGCGGCAGGCGGGTACCGGGGTTGACTTTCACGACGTTGAAATTGTCCGGGCGTAGTGGTTTCCTAATGGGAGGATTTGTTTTGGTAAAGATTCGATTGACCCGAAAGGGCGCCAGGAACGCGCCGTTCTACCGGGTTGTGGTTGCCGATAGCCGGTCCCCTCGGGACGGTCGGTTCATTGAGAGCCTCGGTTACTACGATCCGACGATGAATCCGCAGCTGGTGCGGCTGGACGAGGAGCGGGCGCGCCACTGGCTGGATCAGGGCGCGGAGCCGTCAGGAACTGTGAAGAGTCTGCTTCGGCAACAGGGTATTCTGAGCCAGGACAATGCGCCCGACGCGGATACGGGCGATACGGACGAAACCGACGCTGAAGCCGGGGAATAGCCCTTGTTCCAGGATCCTGTCCACGGGGAACAGTACGTCGCCATCGGCAGGGTCTTGAAGCCAAGGGGCCTCGGCGGTGAGGCTTTTCTGCATCCGCTTACGGATTTTCCTGAACGGTTTCAGGTTCTCGAGAGCGTGCTGGTGGAAAGGCCCGACGGGAACCGGACGACACTCGGAATCGACCAGATTCGGAGCTGCGGACGGCGGATGGCCGTTAAATTTCACGATATCGACACGCCCGAAGCGGTTGCGCCGTTTCGCGGGAGCCAGTTGCTGGTTCCGGGGCACGAGGTGTATCCGCTTCCTGACGATACGTATTATGTGTTCCAGATCGCGGGGTTGAGAGTCGAGACCGAAGAAGGCCTGGAAGTCGGACGCGTGGTCGATGTATTGTCCCATCCCGGAAATGATCTTTACGTTGTCAAGAGGGAAGACGGCGGCGAGGCGTTGATTCCCGCTGCGAAGGATCTGGTACGGATTGACCTGTCGGGCGGGCGTCTGGTTGTGAAGAACGTGGAGGGACTTCTCGATCAGTAGACGGGATGAATCGGCGGGTTGCTGTGCATATCGACTTTCTCACCATATTCCCCGACCTGATCCGGGAAGCGGTTGAATACGGCATTTCAGGGCGTGCGATCCGTGCCGGCCTGGTTGACGTTGTCGCGCACGACTTACGGGATTATACGGATGACGTTCACCGTACGGTGGACGATGCACCTTACGGCGGCGGAGCGGGGATGGTATTCAAACCGGAACCGGTCGCCCGTGTACTTGCCGCCGTTCAGGACGCCGGACGGTCGCTGGAGCACGTGATCTTCCTGACGCCTGACGGAAAGAGGCTGGATCAGCCGACGGTGAACCGGCTTTCCGTTGCGCCTGGTCTCGTGTTGTTGTGCGGACGGTACCGCGGAATTGATGAACGCGTTCGCGAGTTGTACGTTACCGAAGAGATTTCGGTTGGCGATTACGTGTTGAGTGGCGGCGAATTGCCCGCGCTGGTGTTGATGGATGCCGTCGTGCGATTGATCCCCGGGGCGATGGGAGACGCGGAGTCCGCCCTTGAGGATTCGTTCCAGAACGGGCTTCTGGATTGTCCGTGGTATACCAGGCCCGGAGAATTCGAGGGGTTGCGGGTTCCCGAGGTTCTGTTGAGCGGAGACCATCAGCGGATCGCAGCCTGGCGGCGCGACGCGGCCGTGCGACGAACCCGGAAACGGCGTCCGGATCTCTACGAAAGATTCGAAGCCGGTGACTCGGCCGGTGCCGAAAACTGAGGATGTAGGGAGGCACGGAAGATAGCGGCCGCCGGGGATATTTTACCGTGCATTGATGATGAATCGGGGCGACGGTCTGTGCCCTGGTAAACTTTCATCGTTTCAGGAGTGTTGCCATGGATGCGTTGTTGAAGTCTTTGACGGACGAACAGATCAAATCCGACCTGCCGGCATTTGGCGCCGGAGACACGGTGCGGGTGCATGTACGTGTGGTCGAAGGCGAGAAGGTGCGTACGCAGATGTTTGAGGGCGTGGTCATCCAGCGCAGGGGCCACGGGATCCACGAGACCTTCACGGTACGAAAGATGGTTGTGGGCGGAGTGGGTGTCGAGCGGATTTTTCCAATCCACTCACCGCGGGTGGCGAAGGTCGAACTGATTCGCAGCGGCAAGGTCCGGAGGACGCGCATTACCTATCTGCGCGCGCTGCAGGGCAGAGCCGCGAGGATTGCAGAGAAAAGGGACGCGTAATCGAGGAAACGGGTATACCCAATGGCAACACGCAATGCAGGAAGACGCCCGCGCGGCCGCGTGGGGCGCAGGAGTCAGGCGCTACGCAGGAAACCTGCCCGCAATCCACTGCCTTATTCCCGAAGGAACTGGACTTTCCTTGGCGCCGGCCTGGGCACAATCCTGATCGGTTACCTGTGCCTTTCCCAACCGCCGGTCGACGGTTTCATGTCGCTTACGCTGGCGCCTGTTCTGCTGGTAATCGGGTACTGTGTGCTGATACCCGTCGGCCTTCTGCTGGGCGAATCGAAGAAACCGACCGACGACGCATCCGGCAAGTCCGTGGGCGGTTAGCTCAGCTGGTTAGAGCGCCTGCCTTACAAGCAGGAGGTCACTGGTTCGAATCCAGTATCGCCCACCATTTAAAAACAAGGGTTTATGTCGTTTTGACATAAACCCTTTCTTGTACCGGAAAAGCGTAGCGCCATCCTACAACACCAGCTCGTCGGGCGGCTGGTAGTCGCTTTTGCGCGGGTCCCAGCGGGTTCCGCATTTGTCGCTGATGACCACCCATTCACCCGCGCTGAGGTTGCCCTGGTGGTGGTAGTTGAAGCGCCTGAGCCCTGCAGCCTCGGCGGCGTCCAGCAACATCTTGAGGTCGCGCGCCGACATTGGGTCGCCATCGTGGGGCAAGCGGCCCGTGTCAAGCCAGGGCACGATGCGCTCCGGGTCGTCCACCGAGGCCAGCGCCCTTCGGGTCTCCTGAGTGACCACCTGCTCGAAAAACTCCGGATTGAGGGCGCTCTCAAAATCGAGCAGATCGTCGCCGACACCCGGAAGGACAATACCGAAGAGGGCCTGCATGACATCCAGGGTGTCGGCGACGCTGATCCCCGAATTCCACTCCAAAAGCGTCTGTGAGTAGCGATAGACCGTACCGATGAAGCCATCGAAGCCACGGTGAAAGAAGTAGTGCTTTGGCAGCAGGAAATCCATGAACCGGGCCAGATCGACGAAGTCGTATCCGCACAAGGGAGCGAAGGCAGCCGAGCGGGGGCCGCATCCCAGGCGAACCGGGCGCTCCAGCTCGGCGGCGACGCCTTCCCGGATGCGGCGAAAATAGCGCGTCAACGAGTCTGTGCGAAACGACAGCCAGGCCATCAGGTCGGAATCGGCACCCAGCATGCGGTGGGCACCGACCAGTCCGCCCCGGGCGTGTCCGCGGATGCGCACCGGGTCGAGATTGTGGAACAGATCCAACAGCCTGTCTTTCGCGGCCACCATGGCCTCGTAGTCGTACCCCAGATCCGCGGCCATCGGCGCCGCGGATTCCGGCAGGTCGTTAAAGAAGCAGGAGCGTTGGTCCATGTGATGGGGGGCGATTTCGTACCCCCACTCCGGCCCGTCCATCACGGCGCCGTCCGCCATTGGGAAATGCTCGAGCGTATCGACCATGCGCGCCACCCGGGATGCCAGCGTCCTGTCGTCGTGCAGCTGGTGGCCCGTTCCCCCGGGACCCGCGCCACCGTCGGCGTACATGCAATACACTTCCATTCCGCGGTCCCTGGCGGCGTTCATCGTCCTTTCCAGCAGGGCCCTTTTCTCGGGCAGCTTCTGTTCCGGCGGCGACGGCGGTTCGACTCCGAGTCGCGCGTACACAGCCGGATTCGGATCGTAGGCCGCCGCCACAATGTCGCCGGTGGGAGCGGGCAAAGCGTGCTTCGAGAGCTTTGCCGTGCCGAAAACGAGCGGACCGAACACGACGCCGTCCACACCGCCCTCAGCCCAGGCGTCGAGTATGCGCTCGTGATCATTCATAACGCTTTCCAGATCGCGCATGACATCCATCCACAGCTTCAAGTCGAACCTCCTCCCTGCTTCGCGGTTTCACTTCCCAGGCGAATGAACCGTCTACCTGCAACCAGCGAAATCCTCTTGCCCGACAACACCCGCCGTGCCGATATTGACGGGACAATTGCCCTTTGAGAATTCGCGAACAATGGAGAGGGCAAAGGAGCGCATCAGACGGATGCGCTCCTTGTGGTTCTCCCAGTTTCGCTTTTTCGCACGTCAGCGCTCAGACGCCGGTTCGGGGTAACCATCGCGGAACCACTTCGCGGTACGTTCAACCTGGCTGCAAAAGTCGGTCGACGGCTCGAACCCGAGTTCCTCCCGGGCCCGGGAGATGTCGGCCAGGGTATGTGCGACGTCGCCCACGCGTGGCGGCCGGCGTTCAAGCCGCAGTTCTCTGCCCGCAACCTGTTCGAGGATGTCTTTAACCTCGAGCATGGAGTGGGCTTCACCCTGGCCCACGTTGAGCACGTCCGCTTCAAACCCGCGCCCGCGAGTCGCAGCAGCGATATTCGCGTCGACAACGTTATCGATATAGCAGAAGTCCCGGGTCTGCGTACCGTCGCCCTCAAGGAACGGCTGGTACGACTGATCCACGTACAGAGCATAGGGCCAGGCCGACAGTACGGTGGAGTAGGCGCCTCCATATAGCGCGCCGGGTCCAAACACGTTGAAATATCGAAGGCTTACCGCATCCAGCCCGTATAGTCGATGAAACATGCCGCACCACTGCTCGCCGTGCAGCTTCGCCATCGCGTAGGGCGATTGCGGGTTCGGGGGGCAGGCTTCCGGTGTGGGAAGGACCGATGCCTCGCCGCAGATCGCGCTGCTGCTGGCGAAGACCATGCGGGTTCTCTCCACACATCCGGACTTGAGAATCGCGTTGAGCACGGAAAGCGTTCCCATGACATTCGCTTCCGCGCTGCGCAGTGGATTCCGCACCGAGTACGGAACCCGCGGCTTTGCCGCCAGATGAAGGACCGCGTCCGGAATCGTGTTCTTGACGAGTCGTGCGAACCAGTCCGCATCCACGACGCTGTGGGCGTGATATTGAACGCCGTGCACCCCGTTGGGAGGCGTTCCGGAAGACAGATCGTCAACACCGATAACGTCATGTCCGAGTTCGGTGAGACGACGGCACGTATTCTGGCCGATGAAGCCGTTGCTGCCCGTAACGATAAACGTCATTGTGCCAACCTCGATTTCCGGATCCGCAAAGGGCTCAGGTGAAACGGTCCGTGCGGTGGTGCGGTCGTCAGATACGATCATTATACGGAACACGTGGCGATTGGTTGCATTTCGCCGCCGTTTGACCCGTTTTCACAGGCAAGACAATATACAAGTCGGGCGGAAAATCGCAAAGGATGTCGGTTTAAATCCGGCAGGTGGTCAACGTCGAGGAAGCCTTTAGCGCGCAATAGATGTTGATGTCAGGAAGGCGGACAGAATTCCGGAGGATCACCAGTCCCATGTCTGACCCATTCACGGCAACTTTCGAAAAACTCTGGATCGGCTTCAGGGCAAGCTGGTGCGACAGCCACGACCTGGGCGGGGCCACCGCGTTCAGCCACGAGACGGTCAAAGTGGCCATGCTGCACCGCGTCGTACAGATCGACGTGCCCGACACGATGGTGGACGCAATGATCGACAGCGCCCTCGCCCACTTCCGGGATCGGGACTTCGACTGTGCGTTCACCCTGTCGCCGCTGGACCGCCCCGCCGATCTGGCCGAACGGCTGAAATGCAGGGGATTCACGTTTGAGATGCAGGCGGCGGCGATGCGCTGCGACCGGTGCGTCCGGCCCCCGGTCTCCGAATCCATCGAGGTCGAAGAACTCGATCCGCACCGTTATGACGTCTGGTCGACCACCATGTGTCGCAGTTTCGGTTTTCCGGACAGCGTGGGCGCCCTCGGACGGGAGGTTCTGGATATTCCGGAAGTACGGCTCTACCTCGCAACCGTGGACGCCGAGCCGGCGGGAACCGCATTGCTTTACTCCAGATACGGTATGGGTTGCGTGGATTTCATCGGCACATTGCCTCAATACCGCCGCAGGGGCGTAGCGTCGGCGGTGACCTCCCGCGCGGTCGGGGACTCCCATTCGATGGGCAATCGATGGACCGGGCTTGAAGTTGCGGCCGGGAGCGCCGCCGAAAGGGTCTACAAAAGGATCGGGTTTCGTCCCGTACACAACCGTCCGCGTTATGTCAGGAGTACGAGCCCTACCGATCGCGACCGCAGGCATTCCGGAGCGTGAAAACAAAAGCTGAACCGGTATCGCGCCGTCGCTCGTGACAGCGCCGCGAACGGCCGCGTGGGACGTTATTCGGATCCGAAGGCGGCCTGCCGCCGTTGTTCTGTCGGAGCGGCCGGAAGAGGACACTTCCAAATTTGAATGTGCTCTCTTGCAGCGGACATAGAATATACTATATTATTTAATATATACTTCTTGACTTGGAGTCTACGTACCGTTATTATTGCCGCTCCGGAATCGGAGCGGACTTTCTGCCGGCATACATGACAGTTGGTACCACGATGTGTGCGGCGGCGTTCGTTCCGGGTTTATGAAACGCCTTCCAGGCGGCCCGTCGCATCAGTCAATGCAGTGGAGGCAATTGCGTGGTACAGCAGACGGTGGTCAGTTTCTTCGACTTTCTCTTGATGTCCGGTTTGCTTCTGGCGCCCATGCTGTTGCTGGGGCTGTTCCTCTCGGGCCTTATCCATGTGTTCATCTCCCGTGAGGCCATCCTCAGGTGGCTCAAGGACGACAGCCTGAAATCCGTCGCCGTGAGTTCGGCAGTGGGCGTACCGGTGCCGCTGTGCAGTTGTTCCGTTGTGCCGGTGGTCGCCGAGATGCGCAGGAAAGGCGCATCCCGTTCGTCCTGCATGTCCTTCATGATAACCGCGCCGGAGACGGGGGCGGATTCGATTCTGGTCACGAACGCGTTCTTCGGATTCGTCGCGGCGGTCGTGCGTCCGGTGATCAGCTTCATCACGGCCGTCGTCGCCGGCATCTTTTGCATCGGCCTTATTCGTAACGACCAGGACGCAACCGGGTCGGACCATAGCCACGAAGAACACGACCACGATCACGATCACGATCATGGCCACCACGGGCACGATCATGACCACGATCACGGTTCGCACGAGCCCCTCATTCCCGAAACTGACGACTGCTACGTGAGTTTTTCGCGATTGAAGGGCCTTTTCGTGCAGTGGTTGAAGAGCATCGCCACGGTGGCCGGACGGTGGAAGTCCATTTCGTGGGTGAAACCGGCATTCTACCGTGACGCTCTGGAGGCGGAAGAGGCCGGAAAGGCTTCCCCGGGCGACACGTCCGTTGAGAGTCCAGCACTCGATTTCAAAAAGCTGGTGAAGCACATCTTCCACTATGGTTTCGTGGAGATTGCGGACGACATCCTCTTTGCACTGCTGGTTGGCGTGGCCCTGGGCGGGGTACTTTTCCTGGTGATACCTGGCGACCTGATGACAAACGAATACGCCCGCTGGGTCGCCTATCCCGTGATGGTGCTGGTCGGCGTTCCTCTTTATATCTGCGCATCGGCGAGCACGCCGATCGCCGCGGCCCTTGTCGCGAAGGGATTCAGCCCAGGTGCGGCGCTGATTTTTCTGATGACCGGGCCGGCCACCAATACCGGTACGATCGCGATCATCGTAAGCCAGTTCGGCGCACGCTTCGCCACCATATATGTAGCAGCGGTCATCGCGGTCACGGTCGCCCTCGGTATTGTGATCGACGCGCTGCTCCTGGCCACCGGCCTGACGATTCCGGTATACCTCGGCCCCTCCGAGTCGCCGACGATACAGTTCCTTCAATGGGGCTCGGCGCTGGTTCTCGTCGCTCTCATCGTCTGGCGTTTCCGGGCGGGCGCGCTCCGCAGCGGCTGGGAGGACCTGCTTCTCAACATACGACCCCTGGCGAAAACATGGGCTCAGGCCTGGGAACGCCTCACGCGCGGGCGTAACTTCAAGGGGGTCATATCTCCCGGCACACCGATGGGAAAGATGCTCTGGGGATTGCTCCTCCTCCTGTTCCTGGCCAGCGGATTCACAGCCGTTCCCCCCAATTCGGTGGGCTACGGTCTGCTTCTCGGCGAAGTCTACTGGCGCGACATCCAGCCGGGGCTGAGCTATCTTGCCCCATGGCCCTTCGTCAAGGTCGACAAATGGCCGGTACGGGAAGTGAAGGCCATCCTTTGTGAAACGCCCGAAGAGTATGTGTCCGGCGATCTCAACCTGATTTCCCTGACGGTCAACGTGCAATACAGGGTAAAGGATCCCTACGTCTATCACTATCGGACGGAGGAGCCGGAAAAAGTCATCGCCGACGTCGTCAAAGCCCACGTGCGTTCCTTCATATCCGCCCGGGACCTCGAAAGATTGCTGAACGTGCATCGCGCGACGCTCGAAGATCATCTCACCAGGTCCTTCGACGTGGACGTGCACTTCGCAAATTCGGTTCTGAAAACCGTTGAAATCGTGAAGGTCAACCTGCTGGATGTGAGCCCGGTGGCGGAAACCATGAGCGCTTTCAGGGACGTTTCCAGCGCACAGGAAGACCGGGAGCGGATCATTGTCAACGCGCAGCGCTTCCTGGTATCGCTGGTGCCCCAGGCGCACGGAAACGCGGCGTGGGAGATACAGCAGGCCGACGGCGAGGCCTATCGGAGAGTGAAGACTGCGGCCGCTGAGGCCGATGCCATATCAACGGTCTCCAGGGCCGTCAGAACTGCGCCAGGCGTGCTGAGGAACATGCTCTGGCGGGAGAAGCTGGAAACGGCGCTGGCCGGAAATCCCAAGATCATCGTGCCCAACAAGAAGAGCCTCGAAAAGGTCGCGCTGTGGAAGAGGAATGCATCAGGCGTCAACCATGGCGCGCCGGCCGGCCACGGAAAGAAGGGCCACTAAAATAGGTAGACCCAGACTTTTAAGGCACCCGATTCATATCCCTGAAAGAGTGCCGGATACGACGCCATTCGATCTGCGCCCGGGAAACCTGAACCGCTAACAGTCCGTTGATAAAGTCGCTCTGCAGGCGAGGCCGAGCCATTGTGGTCGAAGACAAGGCGCGCGACCGAGTCCCATCACTCGATTCGGCGAGGGAGCGCAACGCAGTATTTCGACCGCACGGGCCGGCCGTAGCCCGGATGGGCTTTTTCAACGGGCTGCTAAGGGTCAGCGGGTCGATCGTTCACGCACGATCCGGACGTCCTAACTGACGAGGCAACGCAATGACGCTCAAGAAAGCCACGATGACCGCGGCCATCGCCGTGATTGCCGGCGCAATTGTCTACGACAGCGTTTACATCATCCACGAGACCCAGCAGGGCGTGCTGACTCACTTCGGCAGGATTTCGCCACCGGTCAGGCAACCGGGGCTTCACCTGAAGTGGCCCCGCCCGATCTCCAGGATCTACAAGGTGGACCGGCGTATCCATACGCTGACCGACATTCCTCACGAACTGATTACGGACGATCAGAAAAGCGTTCGCGTGGACGGGTACCTGCTCTGGAGGACCGTAGATCCCATTCTGTTCGTCGAGGCGATCCGCACCGGAAAGAACGCCATTGAGCGACTGCAGGACCTCTATCTGTCAAGCAGCGGGATTGTCGTCAGTAACAAGTCCCTGGACGCCTTTATCGGGCTGGGTCTGGAACACGAAGACCTGAACGAGGCGTCACGGGAGATCCACGCCAGGATTGCGCCGATTGCGAGAGAAAGCTACGGGATCGATGTGATCGAAGCAGGAATCGTCGAATACACCCTGCCCACGGAGAACCGTCCCAGCGTCATTCAGCGTATGATCGCGGAACGGGCGCGCATTGCCGCCCGGTATCGCAGCGAAGGAGAGGAAAGGGCCCTGCGAATCGAGGCCCTGGCCATCAACGAACACGAAAAGCTGCTGGCCGACGCCCACGCGGAGGCCACCGCCATTCTCGGCAAGGCCGAGGCCGAGGCGATGGCGGTGCTGGGCAAGGCATACCGGCAGGATCCGGGGTTCTACAGTTTCATCCGTGCACTTGACAGCTACGATCTTATCATAGACCGGAACACGACGTTGATGCTGCCGGCCGACAACGAGTTGTTCAAGTACCTCAACAGCAGGTCCACGCCCCGATAGACCGAGAGTTCGCGCGAAATGAGTGAACAGACATCATTGCCGCAGAGTACGCGGATCATCTACGCCGTATTCGATTATTACTCGAAACACCGGCGGCGAATCATGATATGGACCGCAGCCGCGGTTGTGGTCGGTGTCCTGGTCAGCGGTTTCTACATCGTCAAGAAGGAGGAACTCGGCGTCGTCCTCCGGTTCGGGAAGGTCGTGAAAACCAACGTCCGCCCCGGAATCCGCTATTGCGTTCCCATTATCGACGTGGTACACATCCGCAAGGTCAAGCGAGTCACCCGATACAGGGTGGCCAGCAAGGATGGCAATACGGTCAACTTTACCATATTGTCGGGAGACGTGAACCTTCTGGAGGTGGACGTCGCCGTCCAGTACCGGATCGACAACCTCAGAAACTTCCTTTTCATCTCCGGCGATCCCATCACGATGCTGACCGTATACACCAGGGAGGAACTGGTCGACGCTCTGGGCGAGAATTTTATCGACCTGATTCTCACCTCGAATCGAAACATCATTCAAAGCAGGCTGTTCGACCGGATTACCGCCCGGCTCGAGAACCGCGATATCGGGATAGAGCTCGTATCGCTGGACATCGTCGACGTGCAGCCGATCGAGGAGACCATCGCCGCGTTCCGGGACGTCAGCGACGCGTTCGCAGAGCGTGCGAAGGCTGTTAGCGATGCAAATCGACAGAAGGAGCAGTTGATCGCGCGCAGCCGGGGACAGGCGGAAGCGCTGGTATTGAACGCGAAAGCCAGGGCCCGGGAAAGGGTCGTGCAGGCGAAGAGCAGCGCCGAGGCGTTTTCCGCGCTGCTGGGCGAATACAGGAAACAGCCTTCGCACGTACGTATCACGCGCTATTGGGACCGAATGCGGAAGATCTTCTCCGAAGCGAGCCTGGCGGCCGTCAACCCGGCCAATCAGTCGGCCATCGACATTAACATGATAGACGGCGCCGGCGACGGATTCACGCCGGCGGACCTGGCGCTGGGGGAGCCGCCCACAGGAACCGGCGCGGCGGCCGGCAGAATGGCATTATCGTCAACGCAAATGCCTGATATACATAAAATAGAAAATGTCGACGAGGACAGACTCACGCTGGACGGCCAATTTCACAGAGTGCGCTCGGAACGCGATCACCTGGACGTGGCCAACCCCCGGTCGCTCATTTTCGACACACCTTCGATATTCTCCCATAGCCACGTTGTGCGTGGCAAACGGTTCAGCCGGCAGGAGCAGGAGAAGCCGATGGTGGAGGTGCTCCCCGAGGAGGATGCCGGGTCGACGACGCCGGCAACGACGGGCGCCAAATCCGGGAAGAAAACGAAGGCCGGCCTCAAGCAGGGCAAGAAAGCGAAGGTCGCCGTCAAGCAGGAGAAGCAGGACGTGGCTGCCGGCAAGTCGGCAGAGACGGGGGAGGGTGGCGCCACGTCGAAGTAGATGTGACACGCCTCGGGAAGAGGGTAGCGAATGGCGGCACACATCGTCAGTGGGCTATTGGCATTCTGGCTCGCCCTGCTGCCGGTCGCAACGCCCGCGGCGGAGATAGGTATCAGCGATACGACGATTGTCTTCGGTCAGAGCGCTTGTTTCTCCGGGCCGAACCGGCAGTTGGGTTTCAATTATCGGGCAGGTATTCGCGCGGCCCTGCAAGAAGCGAACCGTCGCGGCGGCGTAAACGGCAGGACACTCAGGCTGATTTCCCTCGACGACGCGTACGAGCCCGATCAGGCAGCCGCCAACGCGGAGCGATTCGCATCCGAAAACGACGTATTCGCCGTCATCGGCGGCGTGGGTACGCCGACGGCGAAACGCATCGCGCCGGTGCTGAAAACGGCAGAGATTCCCTTCGTGGGCCCCTTTACCGGCGCCGCGTTTCTGCGCAACGCCAGGCGGTTTCCAAACGTCATCAACCTCAGGGCGGGCTATCTGGACGAGACCCGCGTTCTGGTGGACCACATCCTGAGAAAGCGCGGCAAGAAGCGGTTCGGTATCATCTACCAGGACGACGCTTTCGGGCGTTCCGTCCTCAAGAACTACAAGTCGGTACTCGACGGAAAGGGCATTCCCATTCTGGGGAAAACCGCTTTCTCCCGAAACACCCATGCCGTCCAGGCCAGCCTGTTCGCCCTGGCCAAGGCCGACCTGGACGCCATCATGATTGTCGGCGCGTATGCGTCCAACTCTGAAATCATCAACCTGGCGCACTCTCTCGGCCACCGATATATAATGGCCAATCTGTCGTTCGTTCT
>CAZKDZ010000232.1:0-4243 GCA_964551635.1 uncultured bacterium
CTCTCCTAAAGGAAAGAGGGAGAAAGGCCGGATGTCGTCTCGCCGGTTTTCTAAAGAGACTCTCAATGACGGGAAATCACTTTCCAGGAACGTTTGCAAGAACAGTCCATCGGCCCGTCACCGTTCCCCCTTCCTTCAGGAAGGGGGCCAGGGGGTAGGTCCGTCTACCCGCCTTTACGAATTGTAACGATTCATCGCCGCGTCGATCCCGGTTTCCATCCAGCATTCCACCCCTGCGGCGGCTTCGCGGACCGCCGCGTCCACCACGTCGGATTCATCGGTTTCGAACCTGCTGAGGACGTGTTCGATCCGGTTGACGCCTTCGGGCGGCGCGCCGACACCCACTCGCAGCCTGGGAAACGCCTCGGACCCGACGCAGTCGATGATCGACCCCAGGCCGTTGTGACCCCCGTCGCTGCCCCCCCGCCGCAGCCGGATCCGTCCCGGATCCAGGTGAACGTCGTCCACCACCACCAGGACGTCTCCGAGTTCCACGTCGAACCGGTCCCGGACGTCCGCAACGGCAACGCCGCTGCGATTCATGAAGGTGACGGGTTTGACCAGCAGCAACGCGCCGGTACGCTTCCCGACCCGGCAAAAAAAATACCAGGCGCTTTCCGACCAGGTCCCCTTCCGCCTCTCCGCCAGCAGATCCACCACCCGGTAGCCCAGGTTGTGGCGGGTATGAGCGTATTCGGAACCCGGGTTGCCCAGACCCACGACAACCTTCAAGGAAAACCTCCAAAGGCGGTGAGACGGGAACCTGTTTCACCGCTTTTCGTCTTTCTACCTTTTCCTTCTTCCTTTTTCCTTCTTCCCTCAGCTATTCCTCCACTTCCTCCTCGTCCCTCTTGCCGCGTTCGATGACCTCGGGCTCCTGCATCTCTTCGTCTTCCTCGATCAACTCTTCCTCTTCCTCTTCGACCTGCGTTACGGACGGCGGCACCACCACGAACACGGATCGGTCCCCTTCGGTGACGATCTCCACGTTGCCCGTTACGCTCAGATCGGAAACGTGTACCGAGTCTCCGATATTCAGATTCGTAACGTCGAAGCTGATGCTGTCCGGAATTTCGGCAGGCAGACAGGACACCTCCACGTGGTGAAGCAACTGTTCCAGTATCCCGCTCTCCGTTCGGACGCCGGCCGGTATGCCCTCGGATTCGATGCGAACTTCCACGACGATTGTCCGGGTGAGCGAAATCCGGTAGAAATCGGCATGAAGGAGGTGCCCGCCGACGGGGTGGCGCTGGAGGTCCTTGACGATGGCGGTGTCCTCGGACCGCCCCTCCCCATTGCCCACGACCAGGGACAGAAGCGTATTCCGACCGTGATCGTGCAGGACCGTTGCCAACTCCTTCGCATCGACCGTACAGGCGACGGCCGCGCTCCGGTCGCCGTAGACGACAGCCGGAATCCTCCCGGTGCGCCGGATGCGCTTGGCCTCGCCCTTGCCGGTTCCGGCGCGAACTTCGGCCTGTAGACTTACGCCGTTATTGTCAGCCATTGACAGAACCCCCTCACAAGCTGTTTGACCTCAGTTCGAAAAGACAACAGTCAAATTGGCCACAAAATGCACAAGAGGCACAGAAGGTATCGGTGCAAAACAGGATATAGAGGTCGTCAGGAAGGACATTTTCTTTTGTCGACGTCCATCGACCTGGTGTATCCTGGTAATCCGCCTTCCAATCGCCTTGATCAACTTACCTGTATTCGAACTAACTTCCATGAAAACAAACGAATCCTGGTTGATTTTTACTGCCGGGCAGGGATTCGAACCCCGATAAACGGCTCCAAAGGCCGCTGTCTTACCCTTAGACGACCCGGCATCAATAGTCGGTGAGACGTAAGAGGACCACACCCCGCCCCCCGCCCCACCACCTGGTGAGACGTGAGCCGTGAGAGGGGAGAGATTGCCTGCCTTGTATGATTTCTTCACGTGCCGGAGGCAAGAAGGGATAACATACCGGGCAAGGATTTCATCTACCGTCTACCCTCTTACCTCTACCCGCCTTTTTTCTACCCTCTCCCCGCCTTTACGAATTGTATCTATTCATCGACGCGGCCGGTAGCGACACAGATAGACCCGACGCCCACGGTCCTGTACGCGGACAACCGCGGCCGAGGCTTGCCGGGCCTCACGAAAAACCCCGAAGAGCGTGGACCCGCTGCCCGATACCGAGCAGGCGACCGCGCCTCCGGCGTCCAGCGCCGCAAGGATTCGCGACACGCCTTCGCCGGCGGCTTCCACGACGGGAAGAAAGTCGTTCTCGAGACAGGCGAACAATCGGTCCGCACAGATCCTGCCTGATTTTTCCGCAAAGTCCAGAAATGTACCATACGCCTCTGGTTCTGTCAAGCCAATTCTCACGTTTTGATAGGCCCAGGCGGTGGATACGGGAAACCCGGGATACACCAGCACGTACCAGAAATCGTCCTCCCAATCCACCGGCCGGATCCGCTCTCCACGCCCCGTCGCAACGGCCGTGCCGCCCGTCAGGAAGAAGGGGACGTCGGACCCGAGTTTCGCCGCGAGACCGGACAGACGTTCCGGACCCAGCCGCAACCCCCACAGCCGGTCCAGGGCCCGCAGGGTTGCGGCCGCGTTGGAACTCCCGCCGCCAAGGCCGGCGCCGGTCGGAATGCGTTTGGCCAGGTCCACGCGCACGCCCCGGTTGACGCCCGTTTCGCGGCGAAGGACCTCCACGGCGCGGAAGACGAGATTCTCCGGCCCGGCGGGGACGTCCGGATGATCGCAACGGACCAGCGTCTCGCCGCTCGGGGCCGACGTGAACGCCAGCCGGTCGCACAGATCCACGGTCTGAAGAACCGAGACGATATCGTGATAGCCGTCCTGCCTGCGGCGAAGGACCTTCAGGCCCAGGTTCAGCTTTGCGGGCGCGATTTCAATGAGGGGATGCAAATCAAAATTCCTGTAAGACGGAAACGGGGGAGGTAAACCACAAACACCGGCCTCACACTAAGACACGAAGGCACAAAGAAAGGCAGACGGCAAATACGAAAAGCAAAGTCAAATGCGACACCGCCCCCCGCAGACCTCTCTCCCCGGCCCTCTCTCCTAAAGGAAAGAGGGAGGAAAAACAGGTTTCGTGTGCCGGTCATCTGATACCACGATTATCGACTGGATATCGCCATCCCGGCACGCTTGCAGGCCCGGTACATCCACCCGTTACGGTTCCCCGTTCCTTCAGGAAGGGAGTCAGGGGGTAGGTCGGGGAGATGGGAGACGAAACCGCACTTCGCCCGTTTTTGCGCTCCCCTGCGCAATCCTGTTCCATTCGAGTCATGCGAGAGTCCCATTGCAGAAGTGACAGACGTAAAAGTTACCTCTGCTTCTTCCTTCTTCCTTCTTCCTTCGGGACAGGTGCCGGCGCCCATGATAACGCGCCCGGGTGTTTTTACAAACCGCAAAGGACGGCGGCGGGACAGGGGGTCTGCCAAACTTGCAGTCCACTTGAGCAGGGGAAACCACACCCGGAGAAGCCGATCGATGACCACGCCGCATGGCGCACTCGCATCGCCGGAGTCGAAGTCAGGGGTTGACCCGCGCGCGCGAATTTGATAAATTGAGACCGTTGGATTCATGACGCCGCGGATACTCATAAACTCCATAAAATATGTATATTTCACGCATTTTCAACGCACCAGCGTCAGGCCCGCGGTTCCTTCAGGCCGCGGTCATCGGTCTCTGTGTCCTGTTTGCATGGTCCGCGCCCGTCTGGGGACAGGCCGCCGAAGGCGAGGACGAGAGCTTCGAGCTTGCGCAACGGCTTTTCGACAACCGGGACTATGCCAATGCGGCGCAGGAGTTCCGGCGCTTCATTGCCGGGTACCCGGCCAGCGCGCGGCTTCCTTCTGCGCACCATCAACTGGGAGAAGCCCATTTTCTGGGCGAACAATACAGAGAAGCCGTTGAAGCGTACGGCGATTTTCTCGTTCGCTATCCCGGACGCCTCGAAGCGGCCCCGGCCATGCGGCGGAAGGCGCAGGCGCTCGAGCATCTTTCCGAATACGCAATGGCGGCCGCCGCCTTCCAGGAAGCGTACGACCGGTTCCCCGCGGCGAAGCATGCCGCCGGAAACCTGCTCGCGGCAGGCGTGAATTTCGGCAAGGCAAAGGACCCGGACGCCGCAGGGAAGGCGTTCGGCGCGCTCGCGGAGAATTTCCCGCAGTCCGGACTCGCCGCGGAGGCCAACTACAACTGGGGGCTGGTCCTCCTGGA
>CAZKDZ010000233.1:0-2506 GCA_964551635.1 uncultured bacterium
GAGGTCGAGGATGTCCCGGGAGGCGAGCGTGCAGTAGCCGGCGACCGGGACGATGAAGAGCAGCAGGTAACGCGCGCTGCGGCGGTAGATTCTGTCGAACGCGACCGGGTCCGCATCCCGGTGTCTCACCATCACGGGGAAAACGGTGCCGATGAATATCGTGGCGAGAAAGGGCAGGGTGTCCGGAATTCGCGCGGCCATGTTGTAGAGGCCCACGGCTTCCTTGCTTTTGATGGACTCGAGCAGCATGATGCCGATTTTGTCGTGTACGGTGGCGCAAATCGCCGCCAGCATGAGCGGAATGCTCTGCCGAAGTAGCGGCCTGACAATCTGAGGGTCGAAGCGGAAGCGGGGTAGTCCGAACAGGCGTCGATGCGTGACGCACAGACCGGCGAACGAGAGGAGCTCGGCGGCGATCAGCGCGCAGAAGATGGCGACAAGAAAGCCGTTGTTGAGGACAACTGCGACCAGCAGGCCGGCCATGAGCAGGTGGGAGGCGGTGTTCCACGCCACCACGTATCCCATTCTGAGTTCGGCCTGAAACCGGACCTGGAATATCCTGCGAAAGGCGTTCAACCGGGGCGATACGAACAGCGTGAGCGAGGCGATGAGCGCGGGTGTGAGGGTTTCCGCGCCGTGGCCCGCAAGATAGAGAAAAGCGTTTGAGGTGAGAAAGGCTGCCGTAGACGCGATGAGCCCAATAGACAGGGCGTTCCCCAGAAGCCGGTCGGCGTTCTCCCGGCAGGCGGCTTCCCTGATCAGGACATTGTACGTCCCCGCGTCCGCGAGAACCCCCCACAACATCAGGTTGGTCAGGATAAACGTATAGGCGCCGAACGCCTTCAGGTCCAGGTAATGGACGAGGAACAGGAAGATCGCGAACTCGATGGCTCGTCCGAATACCTGGACCGCGGTGTTGCCCGCGATCCGTCTGACCGGTGATTTGCCGCCCATGGATTACTCAGCAGTGGCAGCGGCCGGTTTCCCGGAGCGCTGCCGCCAAGACCATGCGGCGGCGCAGGCGATGGCGAAGAGGGTGGAAACGAGGGTAATCCAGCGGCAGGCCGTGGCAATGGGATCATGGAAACGGAGTACGACCCGGTGTTCGCCCCCTGGCACCGCAACCGCCTTCCAGGCGTAGTTGGCCCTGAGCAGCGGCCGCTCCTTGCCGTCCACCCGGGCGTGCCAGAACGGGTGGTAGTTCTCGGAGATCACCATCAGGCGCGGACCGCCGGCTTTGACGTTGAGTTCAATATGTCCGCCGCGTTCGTCGTAAACGACCTTCTCGATGAAATCCTGCGCTCGCGTGTCCGTACTATCCGCCGAAAATCCCTCCGGCTCGGCTTCCAGGATAACGGTCTCATCGGGCTTGAAACCGGGCCCCGAAAGCAGCTCCAGGATCCGGTCCTCGTCGGTCTCGATCCGGTACCGGGGCGCCAGATAGAACCACGGCAGCGCGAAGTCGTTTTTGTAGATATGCAGTCCGTCGGTGACAACGGACGCGGGCCCGTCCGGGAAGGGCTCCCGCGTGACAACGTAGCGGGTGTTCAGCAGATTCAGGATGGGGAAATGCCGGAGGTTTTGGGGTTCGGTCATCCGGTCGTAGCGCAGCATGGTAAAGGGTTCGTGAAAGTCCACTCGGACGCGGTCCACGATCGTTCGTTTTCCGGCGCCCATATGCGGCGGGGGAATGGACAGCTGGGATACGAACAGCACGCGGTACAGGTCCGTGTCCTGCTCGAAGTGGCGCAGGACGCCGCCGTACACCCGTTCGGGCGGGGGCTGCAGGTCCGGGTCGAAATACCGGAGGAACTGCCGGTCGATCCGCCATGTATCGAAGAGCATCAGGGGCACCAGAAGGCATGCGTAGACGGCGGGAGACATACGGCCGCCCATGCGTCTCCACGTCAGAACGGTCAGGACCGACACGAGCAGTGCGGCAAAAATGGCGCCCCGGCTGAGGTTGGGCGCATTCGCCTGCGCGACGCGGACGGCCGAGTCCGGAATATCGGACCAGAAGAGTCCGGTCCAAGCGTCTACGGCGCTCTGGGGAGCCAGGGCGACACCCAGCAGCAGGACCACCGCGACCCCGGCGCCGATGGCGAAGTTGCGTCTCGTCCGAAGTGAAACGTCCGTCGGATAGAGGACCCGCTGCAGTCCGATGGCGCCCAGAACGCACGCGGGGAACGCGAACAGAAACGCGATCATGCCCGGCGCACGGAGTACCTTCATTCCCGGAATATAGCGGTACGCGTATCCGTGTACAAAGGTATGGGGTCCGAGGGCGAATGCCAGGGCGAGGAAGAAAAGCAGGAGAAAGATCCCGATTTTGGGGTCGCGGCGGATGCGCCCCAGGGCGAGCGCCGCGAAGAAGAGAACGGCGATGCCGAAATATTCGGAATTGAGCTTAAAGGGATTGCGGCCCCAGTAATTTCGTTGTCTTCGGTCCGGGTCGTCGAAGTGCGCAAACTCCGGTACGACCAGGGAAGCGACTTCCTCGGGGTGC
>CAZKDZ010000234.1:0-19572 GCA_964551635.1 uncultured bacterium
CTCCCAGCACACGCCACAAATATCGCTTGGACACGACAAATCAGTCACAGCCGCGGCCCTTTCATTTCTCATGTCACACGGAAGCTCCTTCTGCTTCCATAAATTGCATTTCCTCACGATTCATGAATTAATCAGGCTAAACGGCGGCCTGTTCGACGTGCACGATCTGGAACAGGACAATCCGGATATACAGATCCCCGATGAAGCGTTCGAGAGAATCTTTAACTTCTTTGACGCCTATACGTGGCACCTGGACGATCGGCCGCTGCGCAATGACAACGAAATCAACCCGGACGTGCTCGGTTACATCTTCGAGAAATACATCAACCAGAAGCAGATGGGGGCCTACTACACCAAAGAGGATATCACCGGATACATCAGCCGCAACACCGTCATCCCGTTCCTGTTCGACCGCGCGAAGAAAGAGTGCCCCATTGCGTTTCGAGCGGAGGGCGGCGTGTGGGTACTGTTGAAGGACGAACCGGATCGGTACTTCTACGAGGCGGTCCGACATGGGATCACATACAATAGTCGCGCGAGCGAAGCCCTTTCGAAAAAGCGTCAACTACCGCCGGAGATTGCAGCTGGACTCAACGACGTCTCAATGCGCGACGGATGGAACGAACCGGCGTCGCCCGACTATGCCCTGCCAACCGAGACCTGGCGCGAGCACGTCGCCCGCCGCCGGCACTACGAGGAGGTACGCGGCAAACTCGACGGGGGTGAGGTCACGGCGATCAACGACCTGATCACGTACAACCTGGACGTCGAAAAATTCGCGCAGGACGTCATCTCCGGCAGCGAGGGTCCTGAACTCATCCGCGCCTTCTGGAAGGCGATCAGTGGAGTCTCGATACTGGATCCGACCTGCGGCTCCGGCGCGTTCCTCTTCGCGGCGCTCAACATCCTAGAGCCGATTTACACCGCATGCTTAGAAGCGATGCGGGGACTTCTGGATGATCTACAGCGATCGAAACGAAAGCACCGACCGGAAAAAATGGGCGACTTTCGCAAGATTCTGCAACAGGTCGAGTCGCATCCCAGCGAGCGATATTTCATTCTCAAGTCCATCATTATCAACAATCTCTACGGCGTGGACATCATGGAAGAGGCCGTTGAAATCTGCAAATTGCGTCTCTTTTTGAAACTCGTTGCTCAACTGGAAACCGTCGACCAGATCGAGCCTTTGCCGGACATCGACTTCAACATACGCGCTGGCAACACCCTGGTCGGTTTCACGTCACTCGACGATGTAAAACGGGCTGTAAGGGGCGATCTGTTCAAGGAACAATCGCTGCCCGACATCGAAGAACGCGCTGAAACGGCGGATCGTGCTTTTCGAATGTTCCAGAAAATGCAGACCGACCAAGAGATGGACGCGAACGCATTCGCTCAAGCAAAGGTTAATCTGCGTGGACGGCTCGATGAGCTTCGGGACAAATTGGACCGGTATTTGGCCGGAGAGTACGGCGTAAAAGAGAGCGACGCAACTGCTTACGAGAGTTGGCTCACAAACCACCAGCCTTTCCATTGGTTTGTGGAGTTCTACGGTATCATGCGGAAGGGCGGATTTGACGTCATTATAGGTAATCCTCCATACGTGGAGTATCCAAGAATCAGGGAAATCTATAGTATTTCGAACTTCGTTACTCTAACAACAAACAATCTCTATGCGTTCGTAACGGAACGATCGAGGGTAATATTGTCTAACGCAGGGAGATTCGGTCTAATTCTTCCGAACAGCAGCGTTTCCGCTGACAAAATGCAAACGTTGCGTGAGATCTTGAGGATAGACTCTATATGCTGGGTAAGTAATTTTGCCTGGCGTCCCTCTAAGCTCTTTGAGGGTGCTAATATGCTATTGGCCATCTGGCTACTTCAATCGTCAAAGTCCTGCAGTTGTTTCGCTACAAAGTACAATCGCTGGCCAGTAGGATATAGAAACTACCTGTATTCTTCATTGACCTATACGGATGTGAGCAATACAACATTACGATCTAGGATACCAAAATCTGCCAATGTCATCATTGGGTCCATTTTTGCCAAATGCGAGGCAATTTCAAATGGTCATACTCTGTCCCAAATGCTTATCGCGAATAAAGGACGTGACAATTTGTACTATTTCCGTGCCGTGTTGTATTGGATCAAGATTCTGACTTCTCCCCCGGTTTTTAAGGAAGACGGTATAAACAAGAGAACAGGAGAAATGAAACAAATCAGGTTTGAGGATTCGGTAACGAGAGATTGTGTTGCTGCACTTTTGTCTAGCAATTTGTACAGTCTATATTATGTCGTATTTTCAAGTTGCCAGGTTATCAACACTTCAGATTTCGATTTTCCATTGGACGTAGCTTCTCTTTCAAATGAACATGGCGAAGTATTGTCTTCGTTGCTGTCACGACTGATGGCGGACTACCAGCAAAATAGCGTAATTCAAGAACGTCAGTACTCCACACGAGGAAGGAATTTTGTGATGCACAAACAATATTTCTTCCTACGGAAATCCAAGAATATTATCGATGAAATTGACAAGGTTCTTGCGGTTTATTTCAACTTCACGGCAGAGGAACTAGATTTCATCATTAACTATGACATCAAATATCGGATGGGATTGTAATACGGTATGGGCGTGACAGCCGAAGAGCGGCAGCAGATATATAAATGGCTGAATGAGAAACTCCGGCTTCCTGTCTATGCCGATGCATATCTGGGAGCCACGCGTTTACTGGAAAAAAGGTCCCCCGGGTATATTACTTTCGTTTCCCACGCAGCAAGAGACCTGATGAACGGTCTGGCTCGAACTGTCGGGGGTATTCGGTCATCTCAAGTTCAATATCGACAACATGTTGATAGACTACAAGAGGAGTGGAAGGATGAATGGCGTGGCCGTGGCTTCAACGAGCCTGAACATTCGGGAGATGGTCATGTAATTCCTTACAGCGCATGTGAGATTATTTCGGATCTAATGGATGATCATAGAAAGGGAGGCCGAAGAAGTGAAGAAGCCGACGATATTTTTTTTCGTACCTTCCTCGGATATTCTGAAAAAGACAGAATATCAAATCTTGCTACGTGGCGTGAAGCCAGAGACTTTTTCTTGAAAAATGCCCATCTCCGAGAAAAGGACTTTCAACTGGATATCGACACTGAAGTGCAAGAGTATTTTAGAATTCTTGAGGACTTTTTAATTATCGCCGCGACGAGTGAATATAGCCGAATAGGGACTCTCAATGCGATCCTGGAAGAAGCCAACTCCTGAAAGAGTAGAAATGGTATTGTCGTCATTTGAGAAGGAAACTGACCGACAATACTTCTTTTCACGTTTGAAAAATCCACTGTGGATTCAGCCGTTAGCAGAGCGAGGGAGTTTTGACAACCCCCCGAATATCTCTGTTTTGCCGAACGGAAATCTTCAATGCCCATTCTGGCCTGAGCTTGAATATCTCAAGAATATTTGCAAGGACGCGCCCAGCGACATCGTCGACAACATTATTCAGATCGTAATAGAACTACCTCCGGTAGACAACCCGATAGTTTATGAAGAAATAGTCGAATTGGCCTTGCATCTCGACGGTTTGAGATCTGCGAGACTAAAGCCAAAAGTGCTCGAGTATGTAAGTCTTGACCGCCAATTCAGGGTATCGAATTATCCAAAGCTTCTTGGAAAATGGACGACCGAGGGCCAAACAGCGGCCGCATTGGAACTTGCGAATATCCTCGTTCAGTTTGACCCGGATCCCAAAGCGGAAGAAAAGCAGAAACAAGAACGACAGTTGAATATGGATGGGATTTCTACTGATGAGGGGAAGTTTTCCTCAATAATGACCATACTCAGACCCTTACCACGATTCAACGAAAACTATCAGGAAATATTGGACGAAGGCGTTCGTGCATTGGCTGAAAAAGAGCCCTACAAGGTTGCCCGTATGTTGGTGGACGCGACGTCGAATATGATCCGCCTCGGAATGCATCAGGACGAGCTTGAAAGCGGCAAGAGCTCTGATTATTCCGATATATGGTGTCCGCGACTCAACAGATCGAGACGTGACTTTCAAGATGCTAATGAAGCCCTCGTCCATACACTGACTTACTCTTGCGAGATAGTCTATCAACAAGCTCGCGAGTTGATTGAGGCGTTGGACAGTACCCTGAGGAGTCAGCGTTGGCATGTTTTCAAGCGGCTCAGGCAACACCTGTATGCTCTACACCCTACCGAGCAAACCAGGCCTTGGATTCAGGAGTTGATCCTCCAACATCGCGACTACGGGAGATGGGAACACCACTATGAGTTTCAACGGATGATACGGCTGGCTTGTGAACGTTTCGGCGGGGAGTTGCTGACGGAGGACGAGCGCAGCCGAATTTTCGATGCAATTCTACAAGGTCCTCCAAAGGAAGATTTTCGGGAATGGCTGGGTGACCAATTCACGGAAACCGATTTCCATCAAAGAAGACAGTATTTCCATCGCCAGCAACTCAGACCGTTCGCACGGATCCTATTCGGAACGTACTCGGACGAATTCCAGCGTCTTGAAGCAGATGACACAGAGAAAGAAATCACGGACGCAAGTTACGCGCCCGATAGCGAGTCCAAAGGAGGAAGGGTTACGTCTCGCAGCCCAAGATCAATCGAAGACCTCGCGAGCCTTTCTGACGAAAACCTGCTTGCCTATATCAACGACTGGGACGACGAACGCTGGGACATGGATGATGGCGTCACAGAGATCAACATTGAAGCGCTGGCCGGCGCATTTCAAATGGTTTTCGTGGATTCCGTCATTCCGAACGCTGACAGACTAAATTTCTGGATGGAGAATCGACATAAGATACGCCGGCCCATATACGTACGGACGATGGTTGATGTAATGAAGGATGACGTAAAGGCGAAGAACTTCGGAAAGCTCGACGAGTGGTTTGGTTTTTGCAGGTGGGTACTCGAAAATCCAGACCCTGAAGACGAACAAATCGATGGAATTGGACGCCTCGGAGATGGGTCACGCGAAAACCCCAGTTGGCATACGTCTCGCAGAGCGGTCTGTGACTTAGTCGAAGCTTGTATCGAAGAGGACGTGGAGGTGCCGCTCTCCGCCCGAGAAAACCTGGCCGACCTCCTTGAAATGCTTTGCACGCGATACGATTGGCGTCTGGAAGGTAAACGCCCGGCAATCTTGAATCGTGATGATCAACTGACCGAGGCGATAAATACGACCCGTGGCAGAGCATTGGACAATCTGGTGAAATTTGGATACTGGGTGCGGAGACAGGACGACAAAGCAGACATTTCGGAAATTAAAGCGATTCTTGAAAAAAGGATCGGGGCGGATGTGGAATTTCCGCTTACACTTCCGGAATACGCCATCCTGGGTATGCGATTCGGTTCTCTGTTCTACCTGGATGACCAGTGGGCGGTATCCCGTAAGTCACGGTTGTTTCCCCACGATCTCCTGAAATCGTGGCGAGCGGCATTTGGCAATTATCTATGTTACAACCGTCCCTTCATGCCAATATTCGATGAAATCCGCGCCGATTTCGAATTAGCGCTGGATCATTCGGGGTCCCTTATAGAGCAAAAGGGAATCGGACGGGAGTTGACCTTAAAGCTAGGTCAACATTTGTTTACCTACTATTTGTGGGACGTATATCCGCTTACGGGAGACCAGAGCCTGCTGGAACGCTATTACCTGAAAACCGACGGTGTAAGGAAACATTGGGCGACGTTGTTTAATTATGTCGGGAATTCATTGCGAAATACCGGCAAGCAGCTTGAAAAGGGTTTAAAGCAAAGGATCGTTGTCTTCTTCGAGTCGCGATTGAAAGCCGGGGACCCGATGGAACTTCGAGAGTTTGCCGCGTGGTTGAAAGCCGAGTGCCTGGATGCCGAATGGCGTCTGGATGCCTTGTCGGAGGTTTTGGACGTAGACGGAATCCTTGACGAAACCGGTACTCTTGAGGAGGGACGAGTTGAACACCCCAGAACATGGCTAGGCTACGAGGTTACCGGGGCGATGCCAACGTTGCTTCCAAAGCATACTACTCGGGTGGTGGCATGCTTTGCCAAGCTGACCGACGCGCTTCCATCGAATGGCAGGTTCTACATCCCCACAAGCGACGCAAAGACCATCCTGAAATCTGGTTTAGAACACGACGACGAAAGCGTTCGTGAAGACGCTCGAAAGGCGCGGGAGAATCTGCTTCGCAGGGGCTATTTCAGTGTATTGGACTGAGCGGTCTCCGTGAGCAGGAGAGATGGCACTCCAGCTCGAAATATGAGGCGGCGATGGTAAAAATCTCTTACGATCTTGAAGTGGATGCCCTATACATCCGCCTAAAGGAAACAACGGTGACGACGGACCTCATTGAGGAAGGATTCGCGCTGGACTACGATGATGCCGGCCGGATCGCGGGCGTTGAGATACTCGACGCAGGGAAGCGGTTGGATGAACTACGAATGACGCGAATAGACGCGAAATAGATGACCCAGAAGATCCTCAGATCAATGGGCTTGATGAACGACGAAACACAAAAAAAGCATACCTGATCAACTACGAATGACGCGAATATGCGCGAATGAAATGAACGGAAAAATCGTGTGCAGGGGAGGTCGGCGTTCTCGATTTGGAGGATGAACCACGGGCACACCGAGTCATCTGTTCTATGGGGTTGATTAACGACGAAAGTCATAAAAAAACGCAGACCTGATCAACTACGAATGACGCGAATTGACGCGAATGAAATGACCGGTACAATCGTCTACAGAGAGGAAAGCTATCGAATTATAGGGGCCTGCTTTGAAGTGCATAACGAGAGAGGAGCCGGTTTTCTCGAGGCGGTTTACCAGGAGTGTCTTGAAATAGAATTCGCTTCTTCCGCGATCCCGTACCAAGAGAAAAAAGAATTAAGACTTCAATATAAGGGACAGGTGTTGAAGCAGTTCTACCAGCCGGATTTTTTCTGTTTCGATAAAATCGTCGTGGAAATCAAGGCAGTGAAACAACTGAACGATGAACATCGCGCTCAGATCATCAACTACCTGAAATCAACCGCCGTCAAACTCGGCCTGCTCATCAATTTCGGCCATCATCCAGGGCTGGAATACGAACGTTTCGTAAACGAACAATAGACTTCGTCATTCCCGCTTTTTTATGTTCTGATGATTCTCAGCCTTATTCGCGTTTTTCGTAGTTTCGCCTTTCAGCCTATTCCGTGTTCTCGTAGCTTTGTGCCTTTCGGCCTTTCTCGCGCCTTTTCGTTTTCTCGTAGTCTCGCGCCTTTCCGCCTTATTCGCGTCAATTCGTGCCATTCGTAGTCTTGCCTTTATCGAACTTCACGCACCCGAAATCTGAGAAGCGCTAATGAAATCAGGACAGGACATCCTCAGGTTTCTCGCCCACATCAAACCTGAGTTAGAGCGTCGATACGGCGTTCGCCGGATCGGCCTGTACGGGTCATACGCATCGGGAACACAGCGGGCAGACAGCGACGTCGACCTCGTAGTAGAGCTCAGGGAACCAAAGTTCGACGATCTGGCCGGGCTTCACATCCATCTGGAGCAAGCCCTCGGGTGCAGGGTGGATATCCGCCGACTGAGTAGGAACATCCGCACTCCGTTTATTCAACGTATCGAAAAGGACGTGCTTTACGCATAAATGGAGACAATCGACGTGAAATGCAGCTTCGACGGATGCCACGGACAATACGAAGCGACAGAGGTTACGCACACCGTTCGGCGCGACGGCCAGGTGATCGTCATCGACCATGTTCCGGCTGAGGTTTGTTCTTCCTGCGGCGACGTGCTGCTGAATCTCGAGACGGTTCGAAGGATTGAACGCCTGCTGGAGGAGGACCGCCAGCCGGCAACGACAGTGCCGCTCTATGAGTTCGCGTGAGTTGCAGTCTTTCGTGATCCGTCGCCTGATGACTATACCGTTGGAGTCGACAATTTGGATGCAAAAACAGCAAGTAATCTGGATGGTATCGTATCGCTTCTCATGAGCGTCGATCCTTACAGGATTGTCCTGTTCGGATCGGCCGCATCGAAGGAGCAAGGTGCGGAGAGCGATATCGATTCGCTGGTCATCCTGGACTCTCAGGCGGTCCCCCGGACATACGGGGAATGGATGGCAACAAGAATTGCAGTAAGGGAGAGTATCCGAGAGATAAACAGGAGGCTTCCGATAGACCTTTTGGTTTACACGCGGGCCGAGTATGTGCTTCTTAAACAACAGGGCGCTTCGTTTCTCAGTGGGATTGAAAGCACAGGAATGACGCTGTATGAGAAATCAAGCGAAAATGTGGCTTGAATCGGCACGCGTTGATCCTGGCGAGTTTGCGGATGTAACGCCAGGCTCGACACGTGCATGAAACAGAAGAACTGAACCCGTCCAGCGCGAATTAGAGAAGTATTTATGAGGTCACATTGCTGTCCAGGAACCGTGGGATTCCTGGAGATGAGGTTCGAAAAGTGCCTTCAATTGGCGATCTTGTACAGGTCTGACTCAGATAACAATAAACAGGTTGCCATGGGTTCGCATCTGTTGCAACCCATGTCATTCTGAGCGATGTCGAAGCAGGAACGCTTGTGCTGCATTTTTGTTCAGACTGATAGGAAGACGCTCGCCGTTGATCTGATGCTGCAGTAGATCCTTCGTCGGCCTGCGCACCCTTCGACTCTTCGACAAGCTCAGGGACCGCAGGCTCAGGGCAAGTCTTCCGGAAATGACAGTGGGAAGTACGTGTAACGGGTATGTTTCGCCGGCGTCGCGCGCAGGCCTCCTCTGGATGACAGTTTATGCCGACACGTGACCGACACGTATCGCCAATGGTTATCGCAACGCATGTCATTCTGAGCGGAGTCGAAGAATCTCCCGTTTTCTCGATGGTACGTGTCGCATAGGGTCTTTGTAGACGACCTTGTGCGCGGACACTTCGACTGCCTGGAGGCTTCTTCGACAGGATAACCATCCAGGCGGGCAGACAGGAATGTCCGCCCCACCCTCAATCCGGCCTCCTCAGGGTGACAGTTTGTACCGACGCGTATCGCCGATGGCAGTGGACGATTTTCCATCCGTTTGTTTCGCGTTTTTCGTGCCTTTCAGTCCTTTTTCGCATTTTCATAGTTTCACGCCATTCCGCTCTATTCGCGCATTTTCTGACTGTCCGCTGCCCTTATCTGCTTTTCGCTTTCTCGCTGACCACTGACCACTGCTTTTATCTGCCTTTCAGCCTTTTTCGCGTCGATTCGCGTTATTCGTAGTTTGATGCCTTTTCCCCCCGTTCACGCAATGTAACCTTCTGTGCCTTTTGTGCTTTTTGTGGTAAATTGACGTTTTTTTTTATTGAATTGAACCAAACCTGAGATTTCACACCAAAATCAGCCCGGATCTGATCACTTGAACATCACACGTTTGGACACAAATTCGCCGGAAGTGCCGGCGGTGTTGAGGCGGGCCATCGGCGCCGGGGGAGAGGCGCCGGTTGCGCTTTTGGGGGATCCGGGAATACTCGAGGGCCGGCTGATCGGTTTCTTCTGTTCGGTTCGTTGTCCCGGCGATGTGATTCTGAAGACGTTCGATTTTGCGAGGGCGGCGCGGGGCTTAAACGTCACGTTTGTGGGCGGATTTCAGTCGCCTATGGAAGTGGAATTCCTCAATCTGCTATTGAGAGGATCGGCGAACGTCGTTGTCTGTCCGGCGCGCGGGCTCGGCAGAATGCGGATCTTTAAGGTGTGGAATTCGCCGCTCGATGATGGCCGTCTGATGTTTCTGTCCTTTTTCAACGACCGTGTTCATCGTCCCACGGCTAATACTGCATCCGAACGAAATGCGCGTGTCGCCGCGCTCGCGGACGTCATCCTGGTCGCCCACGCGGAAACAGGGGGGAAGACCGAGGCGCTCTGCCGGGAGGCAATCGGGGATGGGAAATCGGTTTTTGCGCTGGCCTCGGATGACAACGCTCACCTGTTTGAAATGGGCGCGCGGCCGGTGGATGCGGATGATCCGGAGGTGCTGATCCAGGATTGGTCTGAGTCTGAATCAGAAGCAGGTGATGTGGGGTAGGGTGTACGATACACGGGCATTTCGACACCCTTCGACAGGCTCAGGGACCGCGCTCAATGCAGGCATGCTTGCTTCGACCGGCTCAGCACAGGCAATGACCACGTATTGAAAAGTTCGCAACGTAGAAAATACCAGGGTTGAGCGAGAGAGAGTGTGAACAGATGAAGAAAATCATCCTCGACACGGATATAGGCGACGACGTGGATGACGCGCTGGCGCTGGCGTTCGCGCTGCTTAGCGGGGAGATCGAGCTTGTGGGCGTGACTACGGTGTTCCGCGATACGGCGCGGCGGGCTGAGCTGGCGTGTTGCGTCCTCGATGCGCTGGGAAGAGGCGACGTTCCCGTCTACGCCGGTCTCGGAAAACCGCTGTTCGATACCGCATCGAAGGGGCAGGCCGCCATTGAGAAGCATCGACCGCGGCAGATGGCGGCCATCCGGCGGTACCCGGGACCGTCGCTGCCCGCCGAGGGGCGGGCGGTCGACTTCATCGTCGAAACGGTGATGGGCGGCGCCGGAGACGTAACGCTTGTTCCGATCGGCCCGCTGACGAATGTCGCGGCCGCGTTGACGGTGGAGCCGCGACTGGCGCGGAAGATGACAATCTGTCTGATGGGCGGATGCGTGGGGCAGATGCGGGCGGAGTGGAATATCCTGTGCGACCCCGAAGCGGCGCACGTGGTGTTTGGCGCCGGGGTTTCGATCACCATGGTTGGCCTCGACGTGACCGAAAAGTGCCGCCTGGATACAGCGCAGGTACAGGCAATCGGTGACGCGGGCAGGCCCATCAACCGGCTCTGCCTCGATCTTATCCAGCTTTGGCGGGAGGATTCCGGGCGTGAAAATCCCATACTGCACGATCCTCTCGCCGTCGCGATGGTGTTCGATCCCACGTTCTGTGAGACCCGGTCCCGCGCCATCCACGTTGAAACGCGCTCCGACCGTCTCAGCGGCGCGACGGTTCCAATCCGGTCCGGTGAACTCGAGGCCAACGCGGAGGTCTGCCTGGATGTGGATTCCGGGCGCTTCCTGAACTTTTTCGTCGATACGCTCACATCGTAGACGGGTCGTAACACCGTATGCGTTTTTCGGAGCGATCGAACCATGGCCAATCCGAATCATCTTGAAATCATCAGGAACAGCGTTCAGGACTGGAATCGATGGCGGACCGAGAACCGGGGCCTCACGCCCGACTTGTCCGGCGCCGACTTCAGCTATGAAGACCTCAGCGGCGTGGATTTCAGCGGCATGGACCTGAGTTACGAGAATCTGAGCTCCGCCACGCTTGTCGGGGCGAATTTCGACCGCACCGTACTGGACCATACGGACCTGAGCGATGCCTATCTCCGGAATGCCACCTTCCGTCGGGCCAACCTGAACTGCGTGAACCTGTACGGGGCGGTGCTTGCAGGCGCCGATTTTACCGATTGCGACGTGAGCGAGGGTTCGCTTAAAGAAACGGAACTCGAAGACGCCGTATTCCGCAACACGGACCTTCGCAGCACCACGTTCACGGGCGCGGAAGGACTGACCGCGCAGCAGCTTCTTAAGGCGCGATCCCTGTATGCCGTCATCGATCTGGACCCGCTCCTCTTGAGCCAGGTCGCCGGCGATCGACCCGGGCTGTTGTCCGCTCCAGATCCGTAGGGCCTGATCGCGCGCCTGCAGGGGCGCGTCCGATTCGCCGCCAAATTCTCACATTTTTCTTGACCTTTCTCCTATTTGCTTTAACTTCAAAGTGATGGGTTAAGATTTTTATGCACTTTATTCTCTAACAGGTACATATATCGCCATATGTTAAAGTCGGGAAAAATAGAGGGATTGCCTCAGGTCGACGAAGCCGTCGCTGGAATTGGCGTTGAAGCCGTAGTCTCCGGTGGGATCGGAGAGGCTGTCGGCATCCTTCCCGGGGACGTCATCGTAGCCATCAACGGCGAATCCGTACACGATCCCATCGACTATCGCTTCCACGTCGCCGATGAGGCGGTGGAGGTGGTTCTCCGGCGGGGGAGTGACGTCGTTGTCGTGGATATCGAAAAGGACACGGACGACGATCTTGGCGTGACCCTGGCTGAGATGCCCATCATCAAATGCAACAACAAGTGCGTATTCTGTTTTCTCCATCAGATGCCAAGGAAAATGCGCAAGACCCTTTACTATCAGGATGACGATTACAGACTTTCGTTCCTGCACGGCGCGTACGTAACCCTCACGAATCTGTCCGAAGAGGAGTTTCAGAGAATTGTCGAACAGCGCCTGAGTCCCATGTACATTTCGGTCCACGCCACCGATCCGGAGCTCAGGGGTGAATTGTTGGGACGTTCGGAGCCGGTGGACGTCATGGAGCGCATCGATTTCCTGGCGCGGCACAACATCCAAATGCACGCACAGGTTGTTCTTTGCCCGGGCGTCAACGACGGACAGCACCTGAAGCGCACGGTGTTCGATCTGGCCCGGTGGTATCCTTCCGTCGCGTCCGTGGGCATTGTTCCACTGGGGCTGACCCGATACCGCCAGAATCTCCCGCGGCTGGACCCGGTGACTCCCGAAGTCGCACAAACGTGCCTGGACCACGCCGCGGCGTGGCAGCGCCAGCTTCACCGCAGGTTCGGCGTCAATTTCGTCTATTTCGGGGACGAGTTCTATCTGATGGCCGGCCGGAGAATCCCGGAGGCCGCGCACTACGACGGCTTTCCGCTCGTGGAAAATGGCGTTGGAATGGTCCGGCGGTTCTCGGATTGCTTCGAAGAGGGCGTGTCCGGCCTGGAAACGCTGAATTGCAGACCGGTTTCAATGACGCTGGTCACGAGCGTGCTTGGCGCGGGTTTCATCCGGCCGATGGCAGAACGGCTGAACCGGATCCCGTGGCTGACAGCTCACGTTGTGGAGGTGAAGAACCGTTTTCTGGGTGAGGGTATTACGGTCTCGGGACTGCTGACCGGAGCGGACATGCTGCATGCCCTTGAGACGCAGTGGCAGGAGACCGACGTCGTGGTGCTGCCGCCCAACTGCGTAAGCCATCACGGCCTGTTTCTCGACGACGTCACCCCGAACGACCTGGAACAGGCCCTGAAACGCCAGGTCCGTGTTGGCACCTACGATCTTGCGGAAACGGCGGCGCGGATCGCTCGTGGGGATGCCCGGGGCGCGAGTAAAGTCCACGATGCAGCGGAAGCGCAGCATCCGTATATCATGTCGCATCAGGTGGCCTGACGCGGCAGGCAGGGGAGCAGAATCTGTGCCGAAGCGACGCGTTGTAGCGATAGTCGGGCGGCCCAATGTTGGAAAGTCCACCCTCTTCAATCGGTTTCTGGGACAGCGTCGGGCCGTCGTGGACGATTTGCCCGGCGTGACCAGGGATCGAAACTACGCGGAGGTTTCCTGGAACCGCCGGGTCTTCACGCTGGTGGATACGGGCGGCTATACGCTCAATCCGGACGCGGGCATTGCGCGTTCCGTCGGGGACCAGGTCGAGGTGGCCGTGGCGGAAGCGGACGTGGTCCTGCTGGTGATGGACGCCAAGACCGGTCCGACGGACGACGACTCTGCCATTGCCCGCCTGGTGCGCCTGAACGGGATACCGTGCCTGCCGGTTGTCAACAAAGTGGATTCAGACCGGGACGAGCCGGACGTGGCCGGCTTCTACGGCCTGGCCCTTGGAGAGCCCGTTCCCGTGTCGGCGCTGAGCGGGCGGAAGTCCGGCGATCTTCTGGACGAGGTGGTCTCGCTCATACCGGAGGCCGATCCGTCCGCCGAAGAGGATGACGCCCCGCCCCGAATCGCGGTTGTCGGTCGGCCCAATGTCGGGAAGTCCACCTTCATCAACCGGCTGGCCGGCGAAGACCGGATGGTGGTCAGCCCGGTTCCCGGCACGACGCGGGATGCGATCGATCTGCCGATGAAGCGAAACGGACGTGATCTCCTGCTGGTCGATACCGCGGGACTTCGCAGGCGTACGAGGGTGAAGGAGCAGGTCGAATATTACAGCGCGGTCCGCACCAGGACAAGTCTGGACCGGTGCGACGTCGCCATCGTTCTTGCCGATGCGCATGAAGGCATCACACTTCAGGACGTCAAGATTCTCGGCGACGCTGCCGAATCGGGCAAGGGCGCGTTGCTGGCGATGAACAAATGGGATCTGATTGAGAAAGACGACAAGACGGCGATCGCACAAAAACGGGACATCGTCGGCCGGTTTCCATCGCTGAGGGATTTTCCGATCTTTTTCGTCTCCGCACTATCCGGCCAGCGTGCCTGGAAGCTGGTGGAAACGGCGCTCGAGATATACGACAGGCGCCGCAAGCGAATCGCGACCTCCGCCCTGAATCGTTTTTTGGAGGATGTCAATGCCTCGCATCCGCCGCCCACCAGGAGGGGAAGGGCGTCAAAGATGTATTATTGTGTTCAGCCCGCGGTGGAGCCGCCCACGGTGATCTTCTTTACCACGAGGCCTCGAGACGTGCCGGAACACTATCGTCGGTATCTGGAACGGCGGTTGCGGGAGCGATTCGAACTGGAGGGAACACCGGTACGGATTGTATTCAAGAAGAAGCGATGACAACGAATGAACAGGATTTACTATTCCATCCGGGAAGTTTCTGAAAAAACCGGCATTGAACCTCAGGTACTGCGCTATTGGGAGAAGGAATTTCCAATGCTCCAGCCCCGACGCGCCCGTGCCGGGAAACGGCTCTACCGTGAGCGGGAAATCAAGATCATCCTGGCCATCAGACGCTTGAGGCAGGAGGAAAAATACACGGTCAGGGGCGCACGTGAAAGGCTAAGGGAAGATCCCGCTCTGTGGCGGGACCTGCGTGTCGAAGCGGAGACGACAGGGTCCCGGCAATACCCGGAAGCGGAAGAGGTCATAAAGGAGATGCGCGGGATGCTTGTTGAACTCAGACGCCTGGTCGACGGAGGCGCATGAGCAGGTCTCACTGGGGAAATTTGTGCTTGCGCTATAACGTGAAATACCATATATTTAGTTTTCTGAACAGCGAGAGTGGGCGGATGCCCGCTCTTTTGAATATCAGGGCCACAGTTCGAGTCTCAGGGCATATGGACGATCCGGAACTGCAGGACTCCATCGAAAAGCTGGTCGCACCCTATCTGAAGTACCAGGGAGCGGATCTGATCGACCTGCAGCTTTCCGGCAGTCCCCGGAGCCGAACGCTTCGCATCGACGTGGATCGTCTGGACGGCATCACCGTAGATGAATGCGCGCGCCTCAGCCGCGGAATCGCGGATGTCCTGGATACACACGATCCAATCAGCGGGCGTTACGTACTCGAGGTCTCCTCGCCCGGGCTCGACAGACCCCTGAAGTCGGATCGCGACTACAAACGCGCCGTCGGTCAGAACGTGAGGGTAATACTCGAAGGCGGACGCGTCCTGATCGGTCAGTTGACTCGATTCGATGGGCTTCAACTCGTGCTCACGGTGGATGGTGAGACCCGGGTCGTTGCGGCAGACGAAATACGAAAAGCCAACCTCCATTTTGAATTTTGAGGAGATGTCCTTTTGAATTACGAAGTCCTGGAGGCGCTGGGCCAGATTGCCCAGGAAAAGAACGTCGACAAGACGCTGGTTATCGAAACCCTTGAAATCGGACTGCTTTCCGCAACGAAGAGGCGGTTCGGCACCTCGGACAACGTCGAGGTCAACATCGACGCCAGTTCAGGCAACATCGAGGTCTTCGCCACCAAATCCGTCGTCAAGGACGATGAGGTCGAGGACCCTGCCTTGCAGATCGGTGTTACGGCTGCCCGGGAGATTGAGCCGGGCGTGAAGGTCAACGCCGAGATTCGGGAGATGCTCCGGTTCGCCGATTTCGGTCGGAATGCCATCCAGTCCACCAAACAGATCCTGATCCAGCGGGTACGGGAGGCCGAACGCGAGAAGATCTACGAGGACTACCAGACCCGGATCGGCGAAATCATCAGCGGAACCGTCCAGCAGATCAGCCACGGTGATATTCTCATCAACCTGGGGCGCACGGAGGCGGTCATCCCGCTCAAGGAACAGATTCGCAAAGAGCGTTACCGTCAGGGCGACCCGATCCGAGCTTATCTTGTGAACGTCCTCCGCACCTCCAAGGGACCTCAGGTGGTGTTGTCGCGGACCCATCCGCAATTTCTGGTCAGGCTTTTTCAGTTCGAAGTCCCTGAAATCTATGAGGGCATCATTGAAATCAAGGCTGTCGCACGTGAGCCGGGCGAAAGGGCGAAAATCGCGGTTTACTCCAATGATGCCAGGATCGATCCGGTTGGCGCATGTGTGGGGATGAAGGGCTCCCGGGTCCAGGCGGTCGTCCGCGAATTGAGCAACGAACGGATCGACATCGTTCCATGGAGCGACGACGAAGCCATCTTCCTTTCGCGTTCGCTGAGTCCCGCCACGGTCAAGCGTGTGGTTGTCGATCGAAATAAGACGACGATGACGGCGATCGTCGACGACGATCAGTTGTCGCTCGCCATCGGGAAGTCGGGACAGAACGCCCGTCTGGCCGCGCAACTTACCGGCTGGAAGGTCGACATCATCACCGAGACCCGGTTCCAGGAAATGCAATTGGAGAAGGAGGCGACATTTGTTCCGTTGTCGGAAGTCGCCGGGGTGGGGAAGGTGATGCTGGAACGTCTCGAGGCCGCCGGAATATTGTCTGCCAACGATCTTGTGGATGTATCGCTGGTCAGATTGCTCGAAGTGCCCGGAGTCGGGGAATCCACCGGAGAAAAAATCCAGAGTGCCGCGGAAGAAATCGTGAACGTAAAGGTTCAGGCCTACCGCGAGGAACTTGAAAAGCAGCGGGCCGAGGAAGCAGCACGTCTTGCGGAAGAGGAAGCAGCGCGTCTTGCGGAAGAGGAAGCGGAGGCGGCCGAAGCCGTTGCTGCCGCGGACGAGGACGGGAATGAGCCCGTGACGGAAGAAGAAATCGAGCTCTCGGACGACGGCGCGGCGGTACAGCCCGCGGCATCTGAAGACAATCAGGTCGGCGGACCACCGCAAGATGAGGGGAGGTGAGTCGGCATATGAACAGAAATGCGCCCGCGGCGACGGTTACGGCGGCACCGGACGACACCGATGGCAAAAAGCGCCGCATCTACGAAGTCGCACGAGAGTTCAATCTCTCGAGTGTCGCGATGGTCGAAGTGGTCAGGGGGCTGGGGTTCGACGTCAAGAATCACATGGCCGTGTGCACCAGGGAGATGTTCGATCGCATTCAGGGAAAGTTTGAAGAGGAGCGTAACGCCTCCCGTCAGGAAATCAAGCGCAAGACCGCACAGAGGAGGCAGCGTCAGGATACCGAAAAGGAAGTCCGGAAAGCCCCCGCAAGGACCAGGGCAGGGAGCGCGAAAAAGGCGGAATCCAAAGCAGCCGAAGCCCCGAAGCCGGCGGAGCCGGTCCGGAAGGCTGTCGAGATTCGCGAAATCCGCGACGACCAGGCAACGCGACGGCGCAGGCGCGATGCCGCGCGGAGAGAGCCAACGGTAGAAGTGATAGGAGAGGCGGGCACCCGCGGTCAGACCGAGCCGGCTCGGCCGCAGGCAAAGCCCGCTCCCGAAAAAAGCGAAGGCCGCCGCCGCCGCCGCAGGCGCGGCAGACCCGCGGCGGACAAGGTGGAAATTGAAGCCAGCGTGCGCCGGACGATGGCCCAGATGGAGACCGGTACGGCCCGTTCGCGACGACGTCGTCGCAGAGACGACGCGGACGTCGAGGACGAAGAGGGCGTAGAACGTGTCATCAAGGTCAACGAGTTTACAACGGTAGGCGAACTGTCGACACTCATGGACATTCCGCTCACCGATGTCATAAAGCAGTGTCTCACCCTGGGCCTGATGGTCACCATCAACCAGCGACTGGATATGGACACCATCACCCTGGTTGCGGACGAGTTCGGAATTGGCGTTGAAGAACTCCAGGAGTATGCCGAAGACGTACTCGATCATGAAATCGAAGAGGTGGAAGACGATCTCGCGCCGCGTCCGCCCGTGGTCACCATAATGGGTCATGTGGACCACGGCAAGACGTCGCTGTTGGACTATGTTCGCAACACAAACGTGGTTGCGGGCGAGGCGGGGGGCATTACCCAACACATTGGCGCATATCACGTGGAGCTGGACAACGGCCGCATGGTGACTTTCCTCGATACACCCGGTCACGAGGCATTTACCGCAATGCGCGCCAGGGGGGCCCAGGTGACGGACGTCGTAGTCCTGATCGTGGCTGCCGACGACAATGTCATGCCTCAGACGGTGGAAGCGATCGACCATGCGCGCGCCGCGGGCGTTCCGATGGTACTGGCCATCAACAAGATCGACCTTCCGGGCGCGGACGTGGATCGAATCAAGCGGCAACTGACGGAACACAATGTTGTCCTCGAGGAATACGGGGGCAAGGTTCAATCCTGTGAGATCTCCGCAAAGACCGGCGAGAACATCAACGATCTGCTCGAGTTGCTGGCATTGGAGACCGATCTGCTGGAGTTGAAGGCCAATTCGCTGAAACGCGCCAAAGGCGCCATTGTCGAGGCCCGACTGGACCGCGGCCGCGGGAATGTGGCGACGGTACTCGTACAGGAAGGTACGCTGAGGGTTGGCGATACCTTCGTCACCGGACTCTACAGCGGCAGGGCGAGGGCGCTACTGGACGAGCGAGGGCATCGGGTTTCGGAAGCAGGCCCCTCGGTGCCGGTCCAGGTGCTTGGCCTGTCCGGTCTGCCTCAGGCTGGAGACTCGTTCTACTCCGTGGAAAACGAACGTACCGCCAGGGAAATCAGCCAGAAGAGGCAGCAACTGCGCCGGGAGCGGGAAGCACACCGGATACGCAGGGTCAGCCTGGTTGACATTCACGATCAGATCAAGGCCGGTCAGGTCCAGGAGTTGCGCCTGATACTCAAGGGAGACGTCGACGGTTCCGTAGAGGCGCTTCACGACTCCCTGATGCAGATCCCCAGCGACGAAGTCCGCATCAACGTGATCCACCGCGGGGTGGGGGCGGTGTCGGAGTCCGATGTTCTGCTTGCTTCCGCCTCGGATGCGATCATCATAGGATTCAATGTGCGGCCGGATGTCCGTGCGCGCGAAGTGGTTGCCCAGGAGCGAGTCGACGTCCGCTCCTACAGGGTGATTTACGAGGCGGTTGAAGATATCAAGGCCGCGCTTTCCGGATTGCTCACGCCCGATATCGATGAACAGATCGTGGGATCGGCGGAAGTCCGGGAGACGTTCCAGGTTCCGCGGGTAGGCATCATCGCCGGCTGTCACATTTCCAACGGACGAATGACACGCAGCGCCATGGTACGGGTGCTGCGAGACAATGTTGTGGTATACGAGGGCCGGATCGGGTCCCTGCGAAGGTTCAAGGACGACGTGAGGGAGGTCCAGTCCGGATTTGAATGCGGCATCGGCCTGGAAAATTTCAATGATACCAAGCTCGGCGATGTGATCGAGGCATATGAACACGTTGAAACCGCGCGCACGTTATAGAGCATGACCATCGGCCTGTGTCGTCTGGTGCTA
>CAZKDZ010000235.1:0-37597 GCA_964551635.1 uncultured bacterium
CAGCCCGTTGAAAAAGCCCATCCGGTCTACGGCCGGCCCTTGCGGTCGAAAACCTGCGTTGCGCTCCCTCGCCGAATCGCAGGATGGGACTCGGTCGCGCGCCTTGTCTTCGACCACAATGGCTCGAGAGCGACTTTCTCAACGGACTGCTAACGGTAGACAGCCAGACCGAGAACCGCCGTGCCGACGATAGCGACGGCCGGATGAAGGTTCAGGAAATGGATAGCGACGAACGCGCCCAGGGCGATCAGGCCGGTGTGCCATGAATTCACCGATTTGGGCGCCATTTGCCAGACCACGACGAGAAGCAGTCCCACAACCGCCGGCCGGACCGCCTTCAGCATCGCCTGGACTGCCGGCGCACCCTTATACGCCATGAAGAACAGCCCCAGGACCATCATCAGGACGAGAGACGGAAAGACCGTGCCCAGAAGTGCGACGATCAGGCCAGGGGTCTGTGCGACCTGGTAACCGATGTAGGCGGCCATTTTCGTTGCGATAGGACCCGGAAGGGCATAGCCCATGGCGAGGGCGTCGGTAAACTCTTCGATGGACATCCAGCCATGTACGTCGACGACTTCCTCCTGAACCAGCGGAATCATGGAGGGTCCGCCGCCATAAGCGAAAAAACCGACCTTTGTGAACGAAACGAACAACTTGACGAGTTCCATATACCGTCTCCGCGAGCGGACAGGACATGTGCGTAAACGGCCTTGAATATAGCACATCGTCCATGCTCGCACAAGGCAAATCCCGGAAAAATACGGCCCCGTCCGTGGCCGGAAACCAATGCGGAACCCCGCCGGATTTGCCGTACCCGTTCGGCGCACGCGCCCCCGCATTGCGGCGTGTCGAATCGCATCTCTCCGCGCCGTATGGAACTCCGCGGACGGGCGCACCGTGGCGGCCTTGACAAGCATTGGGCTTTTTCCTATACTTCCCTCCGTTCTGGTGATACGCGCCGGAGACGAATTCCCGGATTTCGGCCGATCAGAAGCGGAAAAAGCAGCTGTCAGCTTTCAGCCGTCAGCTTGAATCAAAAACACGGGCGGTCAACGTCAGTGCCGTAAACAGGCAGCATCGGAATGTGCGCAGCGACCGCCACAACCCTTGCAAAGCTTGAACGAGTGTGCGGCAGGAATCCGGCGTCGATCCTGTTTGCGCGCCTCGCCGACGAGTTGCTGCGACTTGGCAACGTGGACCGCGCGGCAGAGATCTGCCGCAAGGGCCTGAGGTATCGCCCGCTTTACCCAACCGGCCATCTCGTCATGGGCAGGTGCCACATGGCGGCCGGACGGTTGGAAGACGCCCGCCGGGAGCTTGAACATACACTCGCGCTGGATCCCGACAATCCTTCCGCAACCTGGCTGCTCGGCAAGATCGAAAGAGAGACGGGTTTCGAGAAACGGGCGTTGCATTACTTCAGGTGCGCCCGGACTGTCGATCCATTAAGCCGGTTGCTGGCTGCCGAGCTGGACGCTGAAGTTCAGGCGGAAAGCGAAACGGCCTCGGAATCCCTGACCGGTGGTGCGACGGAGCGTCCGGCGCCGGATGCGCCTGTCGAGGGTGACGGGGCGCCGGCGGGGCGTGAGGGTTACTCCTTGCTGGTACGGGAGCTTCAGGAACCTCGCGGCCACCCGGAAGACCGGTCGGCAGAGTCAAACGTCGAAGCCGCGCCAATCGCCACCTCCACTCTGGCCGAGCTGTACGCGGTTCAGGGGCTGATTGAAGAGGCGGTGGCTGTATTGGCGCAGGTTTGCGAACAGGAACCGGACAATAAACGCATCAGAAAAAGGCTGAAGGAACTCCGGAAGATGGATGGCGCGTGAGCTGGAGGATAATTCCGAGCTATGGTCTCAACGTCCGAATTCAGAAATGGAATGGTCCTGCGCCTGGACGGCGATCTTTATTTTATGGTCGAATTCGAGCATTTTAAACCGGGCAAGGGCGCAGCAGTCGTTCGTACCCGCCTCAAGGGCGTCAAGACGGGGGCAATGATTGACCGGACATTTCGTTCCGGAGACAAGGTTGACGACGTCCGGCTGGAACGGCGCAAAATGCAATATCTCTACAAGTCGGGCGATCTGTATTGTTTTATGGATAATGAGACGTTCGATCAGTTCGAGCTGTCTCCGGAAGTGATGGGCAACGCGGTTAAATATTTGAAAGAGAATGAGATTCTGGAGATTCTGGTCGCGGAGCAAAATGCCGTGAGCGTGGCGTTGCCAATATTCGTTGAACTGGAGGTTACGGAAACCGATCCCGGGCTGCGGGGAGATACCGCCAGCGGCGGCAGCAAACCGGCCATGCTGGAAACGGGAGCTTCGGTCCAGGTGCCCCTGTTCGTTGAAAGGGGCGACGTCTTGAAGATCGATACCCGATCGGAGTCGTACGTCGAACGAATCTGATCGGAAGTCGTCCCGGCAGCATCACGGCCGACGCGACCCGTATCCCGATTTCCGGCGGTCGTTTTTTCGAAGGAGCGCGCGTGAAACTCTCCAAGGTCATGATGGAGACCCTGCAGCAGCTGATCGAACTGGTCGGCGAAGACCGGGTCCGGGAGATTGAAATTGAGCGGGGGTTACTGGGACTCAGAAAAATACGGGTCGCCGCGGGAATCGATGCAACTGCGGTCCAGCCGGTTGCCCAGGTCGCGCCGCGGCCGTCCGATGCCGACGATGCGTCGGCTGCCGCGGAACCGGACGATACGGAGGGGTTGCACAAAATCAGTTCTCCCATGGTCGGCATGTTCTATCGCGCGCCTAACCCGGATTCGCCGTCGTTCGTGGAGGAGGGCGACGTCGTGTCCGTCGGGCAGACCCTGTGCATAATCGAAGCCATGAAAATCATGAACGAAATTGAAGCGGACGCAAAGGGGCGGGTGGTTCGTATCCTGGTCGAGAATGGCAATCCGGTCGAATACAATACGCCTCTTTTTCTCATCGAACCGTTGTAGGAAGTTGCATTCATCGATGCGGCGGCCCATGCCGCCGTCCCACCAGATCTGCCGTGTCATCCACTCCTTTATTCAATAAGATCCTTGTTGCGGACCGGGGCGAAATCGCCGTGCGAGTGATCCGGGCATGCAAGGAGCTCGGCATCCGGACGATCGCCATCCACTCCGAAGCCGATGGCAATTCGTTGCATATTGGCGTTGCCGACGAGGACGTCTGCATCGGACCGCCTCCGGGGGACCAGAGCTACCGGAACATCCCTCGCATTCTGAGCGCCGCGGAAGTCACCAACGCCGATGCCATCCACCCGGGGTACGGTCCGCTGGCCGAGAACGCGGACTTCGCGGAAATGTGCGCGTCCTGCGGCATCGTATTCATCGGACCGTCTCCGGATGCCATTCGAAGGATGGGCGACAAAGCCGTTGCGCGGGAGACGATGCTGGCCGCAAACGTGCCTGTAGCGCCTGGCACCGGGGTGTTGCACAGCCTTGAGGAGGCGCGGCTCGCCGCCGACGGGATCGGTTACCCGATCCGTCTGAAGGCCGTTGCGGGCGGCGGTGGCCGTGGCATGCGCACCGTCGACTCGGTGGAAGGCCTCGAGCGCGCCTGGAACGCTGCGCAGGCGGAGGCGTCAGCGGCGTTCACGTCGGGAACGCTCTATCTCGAAAAGGAAGTCGTTGCGCCGCGGCACGTGGAAATCCAGGTTATGGGTGACCAGGCTGGAAATGTCGTACATCTGGGTGAGCGCGAATGTTCCATCCAGAGACGCCATCAGAAGTTGATCGAGGAGTCGCCTTCACCCATGGTCGACGACGACCTGCGCCGGCGGATGGGACGGGAAGCCGTTGCAGGCGCCAGGGCGGTGGGCTATTCGGGCGCGGGGACGGTGGAGTTTCTGCTGGATGCGTCCGGAAGCTTCTATTTCCTCGAAATGAACACCCGCATTCAGGTTGAGCACCCGGTGACCGAGATGGTAACCGGAATCGATCTGGTCAAGACGCAGATCAGCGTGGCCGCGGGTAAGCCGCTTCCCTTCGGCCAGACAGACATACGGCCGAAGGGGCACGCCATCGAATGCCGCATCAACGCGGAAGATCCCGATCACAACTTCCGCCCTTCCGCTGGAGAAATTAGCACGTTCCACGCGCCGGGCGGACCCGGCATTCGAATCGATTCTCACGCGTATGCCGGCTATCGCGTCCCTTCCCACTACGATTCGCTCCTTGCCAAGTTGCTGGCATTTGGCGACACCCGGGAGGAGGCGACCGCACGTATGGTCCGTGCGCTCGAGGAGTTTGTGATCGAGGGAATCCCTACAACCATTCCGTTCCATATCGCCGCGATGCGGCATTCCGACTTCCGTGATGGTCGGATCGACACGGACTTCGTGGCCAGATTGGGATACGGAGGTTGAACCCCGGCCGGACCCGGATACGTCAGACAGCCACTGATCGGACGGCTGGCGGCCTGGAACGGGAATCAACACCTTCATCGTGGAGCCATCAATCATGTCGGAGATTCCGGACGGCCTTCTTTATACTTCAGAGCACGAGTGGATTCGTGTCGAGGGCGAGCGGGGCACGATAGGCATCACAGATTATGCGCAGGGCGAACTGGGGGACATCGTCTTTGCCGAATTGCCTGAACCGGGTGCTGAGTTCGAGCAGGGTCAGCCCTTTGGCACGATCGAGGCGGTGAAGACCGTGGAGGATCTTTACGCGCCCGTGTCCGGCGTCGTTCTCGAGGTTAACGATGAACTTGGCGAGGATGCGTCTCAGATAAACGCGGATCCGTACGGCGAGGGCTGGATGGTCGTCGTCCGAATGACAGGCAGCGAAGAGCTCGAATCGCTTCTCAGCCCACAGGCTTACGCGGAGCTTGTCGAAGACGGCTAGCCGCCGCTCAAGACCACCTGTTCATCGCCGGATTGCGCCCGATGACCCGGGACTGCAGGGCCGGCCGTGAGCGGCCGGTACACCGGGGATGGTCCCGTCGCGTCTGGCGACGTCCGATCTTTTTCGCCCCGGGGTTGCTGCAAGAGGGGATGTATGCCATTGCTGAATCGGCCGGTTCTGGTCCTGAACCAGAGTTACGAACCCATCCAGGTGTGTAGTGCGCGTCGGGCTATCGTTCTTGTGTTTCGCGGCCGTGCCGAGGTCATCGAAGCGCTGGATCTGTACGTCCGCACGATTTCAGACCGGTTTCCGGTCCCCAGCGTGGTCCGCCTGGGCATCTATGTGCGCGTTGCGCCCAGACAGCTCGCGCTTTCCAAGAAAAACGTCCTGAAGCGGGATGGACACCGCTGCCAGTATTGTGGGACCAGGAAGGGTCCGATGACGGTCGATCACGTGGTTCCCCGAACCGGAAACGGTCGGGATACGTGGGAGAACCTCGTGTGTGCCTGTTTGCCCTGCAATAATCTCAAGGGCAATCAGACTCCGGAACAGGCGGGAATCAATCTGCTGCGTCGTCCCCGCAGGCCCGGCACCGTCACTTCCATCAGCCAGTTGATCGGCGTGCCGGACAGTCGCTGGCGGCCGTATCTCTTCATGGATTGAACCGCAGCGGCGGGAACCCGAACTTCAGGGAACCTCCGCCACGCCCCGACCCGCGTCGGGCACGCCTGCAAACCGGATGAACGTAACGTCACGGGAGATCGATAGAATGGCTGCGGAAGCGCCGGCAGTTCAGGGAATCGCCGCAGACGACGCCTACGGGGTGAAGCTAGACGTTTTCGAGGGGCCCCTGGATCTGCTGCTGTTTCTGATTCGCAAGGATGAGATCGACATCTACGACATCCCCATCGCAGATGTCACGCAGCAGTTTCTGGAGTTTGTCGAAATGATGGAGACGCTTCATCTGGAACACGCCGGCGACTTCCTGGTGATGGCGGCCACGCTGATGAAAATCAAGTCACGCATGTTGCTGCCCGCGGACCCCGATGCGGATGAAGAGGAAGAGGACCCCAGAGAGGAGCTGGTTCGGCGACTGCTGGAGTATCAGCAGTTCAAGGAAGTGGCCAATTGGCTCGAAGACAAACAGGATTCGCATCGTGACAGTTTTTATCGGGGCGCCGCGCTGGATACCGGAGAAATCGCCGAACCGGAACAGGATCCGCTCGCAGCCTGTGGTTCCGCAAGTCTTTTCGACCTGATGGCGGCGTTCCGGACAGCTCTCTCGGCCGCGCCGAAAGCGGAGTACCACGAGATTCATCAACTGGAAGTCACGACCGAGGAGCGGATGGAGGTCGTCCGGAATATGCTGGATGAGAGCCATCGGGTTCAGTTCTCGGATCTGGTTGCGGGTCTTCCGCGAATCGTCCTCATCGTCACGTTTATCGCCCTGCTCGAACTGATAAAGACCGGGCAAGCCCTTGCAAGACAGAGCGGTTCGGAAGGCGAAATCTGGGTTTACAGGAGAGACGAAGATCAATCGGGACCCGGCGGCGCCCGGTCGTTAAGCGGATAACGTCCATAAGCGGCGCTTGACAGTCCGGGCCGTTTCAGCCGATTGAAAACCCGAACAGGTCGAGATTCAATGGGCGAGTCGTACGATATAGACCCGGTCGCGTCGGACGAAGACGCGCGTAACCGGGGCATTGTGGAAGCCCTGTTGATGGCGTCCGACAGACCGCTCGGCGCGGGCCAGATCGCTTCGTTGCTTGAGGGGGTGCTGGCGGGAGACGTGCGCGCGTACGTGGAGGACCTGAACGAGCTGTACGGCCAGACCGGGCGCAGTTTCAAAATCTCCGAGATCGCAGGCGGATTCCTGTTTATGGTACACTCGGAATACGGCGTCTGGGTCCGGCGGCTCCTGAAAGACAAAGCGCCTGTCCGCCTTTCGTCGGCAGCCCTGGAAACGCTTGCCATAATCGTGTTCAAGCAGCCGGTCATGAAGGCCGAGGTTGAGCACATTCGCGGCGTGTCTGTAGACGGCGTTGTACGCCACCTGCTCGAGAAGGGATTGATCCGCATCGCGGGTCGGTCGGAAGCGCCCGGACGGCCGCTCCTTTATGGAACGACCCGGGATTTCCTGAAGCACTTCGGGCTCAAGACGTTGTCGGATCTTCCAAAGGTCAGGGAATTGGATGAATTGCTGGACGACAAGGTCGCTGCGGCGGCATCATCAGGAGAGTTGCTGCAGGCACTGCAGAGCCCGGAAGCCGGGGCGGGGAATATCAGTGGAGGCGCCGGATACGCGTCCGGGCCGGTGAAGGGTCCCGAGGGGTGAGGCGGGGTATCGGAGGCGGCGGAGGGTCGCGATGCGGAAACGGGGTATCGTGATTGCCATCGACGGTCCCGCGGGATCGGGCAAGAGCACGACGGCTCGATGTGTCGCCGGCAGGCTGGGGTACCTCTATCTGGATACCGGCGCCATGTACCGCGCTCTGGGTTGGTCCATGATTCGCAAGGGGCTCAGCCCCGACGACGAATCCGCGGCCGCCGGGACCGCGGCGGCACTGGAATTCGACTTTCGCCTGGACGAATCCGGCCAACGGATTCTGATCAACGGGGAGGATGTGACCGGAGAGATCCGTTCGACGGATGTTTCCGATGCCGCCTCTCGTGTGGCCGTACACGCCGCTGTCCGGAAGATACTCGTGGCACGCCAGCAGGAACTCGGACAAGAGGGCGGCATCGTACTGGAGGGTCGGGATACGGGCACGGCAGTTTTTCCGGAAGCCGAGTTGAAGATATTCCTGGTTGCCGACGTCGCCGAGCGAGCGCGGCGACGACACCGTGAGTTGCTCAATTGCGGAGTCGCGGCCGAACTGGACGAACTGATGGAACAGATTCGAAAGCGGGACAAACGCGACACAGCTACGCAGCGGCGTTCCGGATCCTGGCCGGCTTCGGATGCAGTCATCGTGGATACCACGGGTCTGGACGTCGACGCGCAGGTGGCCCGCGTGGTGGAACTCGCTGGCGAGTGCGGCGTCTAGACATACTCAAGTGCACAAGATGCGGACAGATATTTACACCGGACGACCGGGCAATCTCCTTTACCGTTTCCTCTGGGCGATCGGCGTTGGAGCTTGCAGTTGCCTGTTCCGGCTTCGGGTTGCCGGCCTTCACTTTGTGCCGCGGCGCGGAGGCGTCATCCTGGCCAGCAACCACGCCTCCTACACGGATCCCGTATTCATCGGGGTTGCGGCGTGCAGGGAACTTTCGTATGTTACCAAGCGGGAAGCATTTCCCGTTCCGATTCTGGGCTGGCTGATTCGGAAACTGAACGCGCTGCCAATAGACCGTTCTCGCGGAGACCGGGGCGCATTGCGGGGCATCGAAGGGTGTCTCAAGGACGGCGGTGCGATGTTTCTGTCGCCGGAGGGTACGCGCAACAAGACGTCCAGACTGAGGTCGCCTAAAGACGGCGTGGGCATGTTGGCATACCGTGCTCGGGTTCCAGTGGTTCCGGTCTATATTTCGGGCACGGTCAACATCTGGACGAGCCTGATCGGTCTCAACCGGGTAACGGTGCGGTTCGGAGAACCGATACGCGTGTCTCCTGCCGGATTGCCCGCCAGACGTCGAGCGGCTTATCACACCATCAGCACCGAGGTGATGCACTGTATAGGTAACCTGAGACCCGGCAGGCGCAATACCGGCCCGCCTGCGCCGGGTGCCGTGCTTGAGCGCCGGTAGGGTCCCTGCGGAGAACCGGTCTCCGTCTTTTCCCTGCATTTTTGCGCCGAACCGCACGACCAGGGCAACGGCCTTTCGCGGAACGGCCAAGGAGGTCGCAGTTTCATGTCGGAAGAAAACAACACCGCAAGCCATCCCGTATCGCAGCCATCCAGCACGGAGGCGCTGGAAGCATTGGATGAGCGCGAATACTCGGAAGAGGAATTCGCCTCGATGATGAGTCTGTACGAAGATACGATGAGCAATATCACCGAAGGCGAGATTGTCTCCGGAACCGTTCTGGCCGTCGCGGAGAATACAGTTGTGGTCGATATCGGGTTCAAGTCCGAGGGCGCCATACCCCTTGCTGAGTTCGCCGATCCGTCAGAAGTCGAGGTCGGACAGGAAATAGAGGTTTACCTGGAAGACGTGGAAGATCAGGAAGGACAGATCGTGCTGTCCAAACAGAAGGCCGACTTCATGCGGGTTTGGGACCGCATCAAGGACGCCTACGACAGCGATCAGATCGTCGAGGGTCGGCTGGTGCGGCGGATCAAGGGCGGTATTGTCGTGGATCTGTTCGGAGTAGACGCGTTCCTGCCGGGGTCTCAGATCGATATCAAGCAAGTGAAGAATTTCGATCAGTTCATTGGCGAGGTATTCCCCTTCCGGATCATCAAACTCAACAAGAACCGGCGCAATATCGTCGTTTCCAGACGGGTCGTGCTGGAAGCCGAGCGGGAGCGTCTGCGCAAACAGATTCTTCAGACGCTGGAAGTCGGCCAGATCCGGGAAGGAGCGGTAAAGAATATCACGGATTTCGGCGCATTTATCGACCTGGGCGGTCTGGACGGTCTGTTGCACATTACCGATATCTCGTGGGGCCGGATCGGACACCCTTCCGAGGTGTTGTCCATTGGCGACAATGTCCAGGTCAAAGTGCTCAATTACGACGAGGAACGCGAGCGGATTTCTCTGGGCATGAAACAGCTGATGCCCCATCCCTGGGAGAATATAGAGGAAAAGTATCCCGTCGGAGACCGCGTGGACGGCAAAGTGGTCAGTATCACGGATTACGGAGCTTTCGTGGAACTGGAACAGGGCGTGGAGGGTCTCGTCCACATCTCCGAGATGTCCTGGACACAGCATATCCGGCATCCGTCCAAGCTAGTCTCAATTGGCGACCAGTTGAAGGTTGTCATTCTGAACGTGGACAAGGAAGGCCAGAAGATCTCGCTTGGCATGAAGCAGACAACCGACGACCCCTGGCTCTCGCTGGACGAGAAATATCCCGTGGGTACGCGTCTTGCAGGCCTGGTCCGGAACCTGGTCAATTTCGGCGCGTTTGTGGAAATCGAAGAGGGAATCGACGGGCTGGTCCATATTTCCGATATGTCCTGGACGCGGCGGGTGCGGCATCCCAGCGACGTCGTCAAGAAGGGTGAGCAGATCGACGTGGTTGTTCTCAATATAGACAAGAAACGTCGTCGCATCTCCCTGGGGCACAAGCAGACCATTGAGAACCCGTGGCCCGAACTGGCCGCCCGGTACGCTGTGGGCAAGACAACGGACGGGAGGATTTCCCGACTGCTGGAGCGCGGGGTCGTTGTCGACCTGGACGGAGATGTGGAGGGATTCATTCCTGTTTCGCAGCTGGGACTGTCGGATGTGCAGAACCCTCAGACGCATTTCTCGGAACAGGACGAGTTACCCCTCAAGGTCGTCGAATTCGATGAAGAGCAGCGTAAGATCGTCTTGAGCGTCAAGGAATATCTGCGAGACGCCGAACAGGCCGAGATCGATGCTTATATCGAAAGCCACCAGCCGAAGCCGGTCACCGTAGGCGACGTGGTGGGCGATGCGGCCGAATCTACCGGGGACGCGGAATCGGCGCCACAGCCCGAAGCCGCCGCCGAAGGGTCCGACGACGGGGAGGAAGCCGGATCGACCGGGGACGCGGAGCCGGCGCCACAGCCCGAAGCCAGCGCCGAAGGATCAGGTGAAGAGTCGGCGGAATCGACGGGCGACGTACCCGGCGAAGACGGTCCGCCACCGGCGGAAACATCCGGTAACGGCGACGACACGGAGACTGCGTCGAAATCGGAAGTGTAACAGTCCGTTGATAAAGTCGCTCTGCAGGCGAGGCCGAGCTATCGTGCCCGATGGCAAGACGCGCGACCGAGTCGACTCTGAGGACTCGGCAAGGGAGCGCAACGCAGTCATTCGGTCACGAGGGCCGGCCGCGGCCCGGATGGGCTTTTTCAACGGGCTGTTTAGAACATCGGACGGCAAGTTCGCTCGAGACAGAGAGTTGGGGGCATTGTCCTCAACTCTTTGTTATATGGATTCCACAGGTTCCTGACAAGCGGCGCAGTGAATACGGGGAATTGGCTGGATGAACGGAAACGTCAAGACCGTTTCGTTTTATACGCTCGGCTGCAAGTTGAATACCTACGACACGGAATGGTACCGCGAGCAATTCAGACACGAGGGGTACCGTGAGGTCGCGTTCGGACGCATGGCTGATGTAACGGTTGTGAACACCTGCGCCGTTACGGGTCAGGGCGCGGCTCAGTCACGGCAGATGTTGCGAAGGGCGCATCGGATATCTCCCGATGGTACGGTTGTTGCAATGGGCTGTTACGCCCAGACCGATCCCGATGTGCTGATCGGCATGCCTGAAGTCGATCTCGTTGTCGGCACGTCCGAGAAGACCCGGCTGCTCGATCTGATCAACGATACGTGTTCCATCGGACGGAGTTACGTGACGCGGCGCAGAACGGCTGAATTCCAGGAAATGGACATCTTCAATTTCGGCGGAAGGGCGCGCGCATTCGTGAAGATCCAGGAGGGTTGCAACGAGTTCTGTTCATTCTGCATCATTCCGTTTGCAAGGGGCCGGAGCCGCAGCCGCAGTCTGCGCAGCTGTCTCGACCAGGTGCGGAGGCTGGTTGACGCCGGCTATCAGGAGGTCGTCCTTGCGGGCGTACACATTGGAGACTACGGCGCGGACCTGGACGGACACGGACTGCTTGATCTGTTCGAGGGCATTGAGCGGATCGAGGGCCTGCGGAGGTTTCGCGTGAGTTCGATCGAGGCGTCGTACATCAGCGATGCAATGGTCGATTTCTTCTCCTCGTCCTCCCGGTTCTGCAGGCATTTGCATATTCCGCTCCAGAGCGGCGACGACGGGGTTCTGACATCCATGCGCAGGCCGTATACGCGTGCCCGTTACCTCTCGCTGATCGAGACACTGGCTGAAAGGGTGCCCGAAATCGGCCTGGGCGCGGACGTGATGGTCGGGTTCCCCGGTGAAACCGACGAAGCGTTCACCAATACGTTCGATCTGATTGACAAGGGTCCCCTGGCATTCCTGCATGTATTTCCGTTTTCGCCGCGGGCCGGCACGTTTGCGGCGAGAATGGGCGGGGAAGTGGAAGCGGACGTCAAGAAGCGGCGAGGCGCGCTGCTGAGGCGTCTTGGCGAACGGAAGACGGAAGCGTTCAACCGCCGTTTTGCCGGTCGGACCATGGACGTACTCTTTGAAGACAGACGCGAGCCGGAAACGGGATGCCTGCAGGGCGTTACCGGCAATTACATTCGCGTCTTCGCCCCGGGGCCCGACAGCGCGAAGAATTCTGTCGTGCCCGTGCGGCTGACTGACGTGAGGCCCGGTCGGGTCATCGGAAGCATGGCGGACGTCGATCCTGAGATCCGTTGCCGAAGAGCAGAAGCCCCGCGTGGAGAAGGAGGCCGGGGCGGCGCATTGCGTAATCGTTGAACGAGACCAGGGAAGTTCAGATGGCACGGCCAAGAGACGTCACGCCCGCAATGGAACAGTATCTTCGTTTCAAGGACGAACACAGGGACGCAGTACTGCTTTTCCGAATGGGCGACTTTTATGAGACATTCTACGACGACGCCAAAGAGGTCTCCGGCCTTCTCGGGCTGGCATTAACGTCCCGCAACAACGGCAGGGGAGGCGACAGCGTGCCGATGGCGGGCGTGCCTCATCACGCGCTCGATACCTACCTGGCGAGGTTGATCAAGGCAGGTCGCAAGGTCGCCATCTGCGAACAGATGGAGGCGCCGCAGAAGGGCAGGGCGGTCGTGCGGCGCGAAGTCGTCCAGGTCGTGTCTCCAGGTACCGCACTCTCGGATAACCTGCTCGATCAGAGCAGGAATAATTACCTCCTGGGTTTCTGGGTGGAGTCGAACGGGCTGGGCGCCGCGGTAACGGATCTGTCCACAGGTGATTTCCGCACCATGGAGAAAGACGCGGATGAACTGTGGGACCTCCTTGAGCGGATCAGCCCCGCCGAAGTGCTTGCTCCCGAGTCGTGGGTTGAAGCCAATGAGGATGAGATGACGCGGCGGATGCCGGGAACACTCCTTGTTCGGGCGGAAGACTGGCATTTCGGATTCGCGTATGCGCACGATTTGCTTCTGGAACATTTCCGGGTCAACTCGTTAAAGGGTTTCGGCTGCGACCAATTGACGGTGGGCGTCAGCGCGGCCGGTGCGGTGCTTGCGTATCTGAAGCAGAACCAGAAGGGCGCGGTCTCGCACATCACGCGTCTGTCAAAGGAGTCTGACGGTGCGTGCATGGGCCTCGATCTGGTCACTCAGCGGAACCTGGAGCTGATCACATCGATACAGGATGGCCGGCGTGAAGGGACGCTGCTGTCCCTGCTGGACCGAACCTGCACCGCCATGGGAGCGCGGACGCTGCGGGCATGGCTTTCTCAGCCGCTGCTGGAAATTTCGAGAATCGAATCCAGGCAGGACGCCGTGGAAGATCTCGTCCGTCATCCCGACCGGCGTGAGTCGGTCCGTGAGGCCCTGAAACATGTCGGGGACCTGGAGCGGCTGATGTCGCGCATCTGCTGCGGGCGATGCAGCCCCAGGGACCTCGTGGCGCTCAAGACATCGCTTCAGGCCATACCGGGTCTGCGGTGCGCGCTGGATGAGGCCGATTCGGAACTGCTGGAAAAAGCGAGACGTCACGGGTTGTCGGAATCAGGCGAACTGGTCGAGCTGATCCACCGCACGGTTGTGGACGAGCCGCCGTTCCAGTTGAGTGACGGGGGCATTATCAGGGAGGGCCACAACGCGGAGCTCGACGAACTCCGCGACGCGGCGTCGGGAGGACGAAGGTGGGTGGCTGAATTGCAGGCGAGAGAGAGGGAGCGTACTGGCATTCCGTCGCTCAAGGTGGGATACAACAAGGCTTTCGGTTACTATATCGAAATCACGAAGGCGAATATGGACAGGGCTCCGGACGACTACCTGCGCAAGCAGACCCTGGTGAACGCGGAGCGCTTCATTACCCCTGCGCTGAAAGAGTGGGAAGCGAAAATCCTTGGCGCCGACGAACAGGCGAAAGAACTGGAGAAGGGGCTGTTTCAGCAACTCAGGGGAGAGGTTGAGGCCTGGGTGGACGAAGTGCAGCGCACGGCGCGTGCCGTCGCCGTTGTCGACGTGCTGGCCTGTCTGGCGGAAGTGGCTGCGGTTAAAGACTATGTCCGTCCGGAAGTGGATGAATCCAGGGGTATTGAGATTCGGGAGGGTCGTCATCCCGTCGTTGAAGGGTTGTTGCCGGCGGGCAAGTTTGTGCCCAACGATTTCTTCGTGGATGCCGAACACGAACAGGTGCTGATCATTACCGGTCCGAATATGGCCGGGAAATCCACGATATTGAGACAGATCGGACTGATCGTGCTGCTTGCGCAACTCGGCAGCTTCGTTCCGGCGAGGGCAGCGCGTGTCGGTGTGGTGGACAGGATTTTCACACGAGTGGGCGCGTCCGATAATCTGGCCAGGGGGGAATCCACGTTTCTTGTGGAGATGAACGAAGCCGCAAACATACTGAACAACGCCAGCCCCAGAAGTCTGGTGCTTCTGGATGAAATCGGCCGCGGCACCAGTACGTTCGACGGGCTCAGCATTGCCTGGGCCATGACGGAATATCTGCACGACACGGCGTCCATACAACCCCGCACGCTGTTCGCAACGCACTATCATGAATTGACGGAACTCGAAGAATCGCTTGCAAGAGTGAAGAACTACAGCGTGGCGGTCAGGAAGGAAGGCGACAACGTGACGTTTCTCCACCGGCTGGTGCCTGGCGGGTGCGACCACAGTTACGGCATTGAAGTGGCGCGGCTTGCCGGAATGCCCCGAAACCTGATTGCAAGAGCCCGTGAAGTGTTGCGCAGGCTGGAAGCAAACGACCTGACCCCGGCGGAGAGGAAACCGCAGGCCTCGGTGAGTCGTGAGGCGGCCACCGGCACAGGACAGATGAATCTTTTCAACCTGCCTCCGGAAGACCCGGTACTGACCGAGCTGCGCAATCTGGACCTGGGCAAAACCACGCCGCTCGAGGCTCTGGTTACTCTGGATCGGTGGAAAAAGGAGATGGGAGGGAGGACGTGACGGTTGGCGCCGTTTAACGACGCGTTCACCGGATACCTACAGGACGTCGTCGGAAGTTCCGTTTATGCGCTGAACGGATGAGACGCCGGGAACGGAGAGTATTTTTTTTCTGAGTTCGCTCAACTGTGCGACGTTTCTGACCTCTACGGTGAACCGGTTGCCGACGTGGCCGCCGTCGGTGTTCAGCATGCCCTCGATCACAGGCACGCCAAGGCCCGATATCGCGTGGCTGACGTCGCGGAGGAAATTGGGGCGGTCGACGCCGCTGACGCGGATCTGCACCGTGAATGTCGTTTCTTCATCGGAATTCCAGTCCACGTCAATCAGGCGGTCGCGCCCTTCAGGCAGGTTTGAAATGTTGTGACAGTCCCGCCGGTGTACGGAGATGCCCTTCCCACGTGTAATTACGCCGAGAACGACGTCACCGTAAACGGGCTGGCAGCAGCGGGCGAATTGAATCATCAGGTGATTCAGACTATGAATGACGATCGGATTTTTTCGGACCGGCTTCCTCGCTTCCACGCGCGGTCTTTTCGGAGTCGGACGGGCCGCGGGAAAGATCTGATGGACCACACGTTCCAGTGAGACGGTCCCGTTTCCCAGGCTCGCATAGAGATGTTCGATATCCCGTAGATTGAAGTGCGCGGCGGCCGATTCGAGTTTGTCGTCAGCGGTTCGTTTACGCCTCCTCTTGAGTTCTCGATCCAGGATGTCCTGGCCGATCCGGACGCTCTGAGAATACGCTTCCTCGCGCAACCAGCGCTTGATCCGGCTGCGGGCTTTCGCGCTCTTGACAAATTCGAGCCAGTCACGATTGGGTCTCTGGTGAGGCGAAGTCATCACCTCGACGGTACTGCCCGTTTGCAGCGGGGTAGACAGGGGGACCATCTGGTCGTCCACGCGGCTGCCGGTGCATCGCAGCCCTACGTCGGTGTGTACCGCAAATGCAAAGTCCAGAGGCGTCGCATCCTCCGGCAGCTGGATGAGGTCGCCCTTGGGGGTGAAGACGTAGATCTCGTTCGGAAAGAGATCCACTTTCAGGTCGTCCAGGAACTCCCGCGGATCGCTGGTTTCACGCTGCCACTCCAGAAGGCTGCGCAGCCAGGCCATATGACGGTCCATTTCGGACGGGCCGCGCTTGCCCTCCTTGTAAAGCCAATGGGCCGCGATCCCGACCTCCGCCGTCTGGTGCATTTCCCGCGTGCGGATCTGCACTTCCAGCATCATGCCGTTCGGTCCAACAATTGTCGTGTGAAGCGACTGGTACATGTTACTCTTGGGCGTGGCGATGAAGTCTTTGAAGCGGGCGATGACCGGTGGATACATAGTGTGCACCAGGCCCAGAACATTGTAGCATTCCGGAACGGTTTCAACCAGAATACGAAGCGCAAGAAGATCGTAGATTTCGTCGAAGGTCTTTCCGCGCACGTTCATCTTCTTGTAAATGCTGCTGAAATTCTTCGAGCGGCCTGTCATTTCGGCCTGAATTCCGGCCTTTTCGAGCGCTTCCGCAAGCGGTTTCTGCACGGCTTCGATGCAGGACTCCCGCTCCTCGCGGGTCAGGTTGATCTTCTCCTGGATGTACCGGTACGCTTTCGGTTCCAGCCACTTGAGGCTGAGGTCTTCGAGCTCCGCGCGCATTCGGGACATGCCAAGCCGGTGGGCAAGGGGCGCGTAGATATCGCGACTCTCGCAGACCATGCGTTCCTGGCTTGACGGGCGCATGTATTTCAGGGTGCGCATGTTGTGCAGGCGGTCTGCCAGTTTGACTAGAACCACGCGGACGTCGCGGGCCATCGACAGCAGCATCTTGCGGAAATTCTCGGCCTGTTCCGATTCGGGGCTCTGAAAGGAAAAATCGCTGATCCGGGAAACGCCATCCACCAGGCCGGCGATTTCAGGCCCGAAATGGGACTCGATCTGGGAAAGCGGAACGCGGGTCTCGTCCACGACGTCGTGCAGCAGGCCGGCCGCAATGGTGGCAGAGTCCAGGCCAAGGTCGATAATGATGCGGCACACAGCCACCGCATGGGATATGGCGGGATCGCCGGATTTGCGTTGTTGATTGCGATGAGCCAGTTCGGCAAAGTGGTAGGCTTCGGCAATGAGGTTCAGATTCTGGTTCGGGCGAACATCGATCGCAGCCCGGAGCAGGTTCTGAAGATCGGGGAATGCCGACTCAGATTCGAAAATGGATTCGATGGCAGGGTGGGATTCGGATCCGGCCGTCAGCAGCGCCACGGAGACCTCCGTCGGATTGTATCGGCCCGCATCCCTGGGCCGTCTCTTGCCGAATACAATCGGGCCTTTTAATTTAACAATTCAATGCGTCAGAGTCAACCGCTGGCGGCGTACGCCGGGGCCGTCATTTCCGGCAATCGGCGTCCGGCGCGCGGCGTTGTTACCGGGTCTTCGTTCCGTCTCGCCACAGCCTGACCGTACCCTGCGGGGCGGCTGTGGACGTACGCGATCGCCCAATGACAGAGTTCGTGGAGGTCCGGCATGTCCTTCGAAGGAATCCGGGGGGTCGTGGCGGTGCTTGTAACGCCGTTCGACGACCGGGAAGAAATCGTATTTGAAGATATCGGACGGCAGGTGGAGGCGGCGGTGGCGTTCGGCATCGGGGCGGTCTGCCTGCCTGCATACGCGAGCGAGTTTTACAAGCAGTCGGGGCGTGAGCGTCTTGCTGTGGTCCGCGCCGCCGTGGCGTCCGCCGCCGGGAGAATTCCGGTGGTCGGTCAGTCGAACCACCCTTCGGCCCGACAGGCGGCGAACTTCGCGCGGGCAAACGCGGATGCCGGCGCCGACGTGATCAGTTTCGCGATTCCGAGACAGTTTGGCACGACGGATGCGGATCTGCTGGCCTATTGCCGGGCCATCTGTGACGCGGTGCAGGTCCCGGTCCTGATACAGGATTTCAATCCGGGCGGGCCCACCGTCGGCGGCGCCTTCTGTCGTCGACTTCGCGAGACTTGCGGCAATTTCAGGTATATCAAGCTGGAGGAACCGCTTCTGGGTCGCAAGCTTCGCGGCATTCGGGAGGAGACGAATGACCAGGTCGCCGTGCTGGAGGGTTGGGGCGGCATGTATATGCCTGACCTGTTCGAGTGGGGCGTTGCGGGCGTAATGCCGGGGCTCGGGCACGCGGATCTGATGAATCGGGTCTGGGAGCTGGGGTCGGCCGGCGACGTGGAGGGCGCGCTTGACGTGTTCGACGGGATTCTGGCGCAGATCGTCTTTTCCCTTCAGGATATGGAGCTTTACCTGGTGGTGGAGAAGCGGCTGTTGGCCGCGAGGGGAATTATCAGACACTCAACGGTTCGCAGCCTCGCGCTGACTCCGGACCGCGAAACGCTGTTGCACGCGGACCGGCTGAACGAACGGGTACTGCAGGCTGCCGACGCGTTGGGCTTCGCACGTCGGCCTCTGGGCTGACCCGATGTTCGAGTTTTCTCTTGCCTGAGTGAAAAGAACTGGCTAAATTGTCGACGTGTGATATTGCGCCCGCGATCGTGCGGGAAGTCATCGGCCAAACGAGGAGTCTGAACCCGGTATGCGAGGACCCCGATACAACACGGTGATGGAGCGGTGTCATCCCCGAACGGAGACCGTGCCGCTGTCATTCATCATCCGGCATTCGCTCAATCCCGATCCATATGCCAACACGGATCTGGACGTCGAAAAGCTGGAAGCCGTAAGAAGCGTGATCGAGCCCACATTGACCGGCCGCAAGTACGAGGTGCTTCTCCTTCGCTCGCAGGGCAAGTCCATGGCGGAAATCGCGATGCTGCTCTCCGTCTCGAAGAGTACGGTCAGGAATTATTACCTTCAGGCGATAAGGCAGGTACGCGAGGCGCTGGGGGTCGAAATCGAAGAGAAAGGGACGCCGGCCGGTAAGAAAGAGAACGAAACGGTTTCACCGGATCGGCTTTTTCAACGGGCTGATTGATGGACGGGATGGAAGGTGCGGATTCAGGGGCAGCTAATGGCTGTCTTTTTTTATTGGACGGTTGGTCCATCGGACGTCGTTTTTGATGGAAGGAGCCTGCGGTGGCGGTTTTTCTTCATACCAGAATTCGGGTAAGCGATCTGGACAGGTCAGCGGCGTTCTATTGCGACCATTTCGGTTTTGTAGTGAAGAGCAGGTCGAATAAGTCGCCGGCGGGAAACCAGATCATGCACCTGGAACTGCCGGGCAACGCCCATACGCTGGAACTGACCTGGTCGGACGATTACGAGTTGAACGTGCCCGAGGATCTGATGCATCTTGCAATCGGCGTGCCCGACCTCATAGCGTTCTGTGACGGTCTCGAGAACAAGGGCATCGACATCTGGCCCGGCGATTGGCGGGAGACTTTTCCCGCGGGACGAAAGATGGCCTTTGTGGACGACCCGGACGGTTACGAGATCGAACTGCTTGAACGGACATAATCGCAAAACGGGAGGCGTCCGAAACGTTTTTTCACGCTTCGTGCTTCTTTACGTCCGTACATGGCAGAACCGGATGTCGGTACGCTTATCCCCTTTTGGGTACGCGCCAGTTGGGATGCCAGACGGAGGTTTCGGGCAGGGTTTCCGCTGACCAGCTGTTCTGCATGGTTTCGAATTCCGCGAGCGCCGGACCAACCACGGTCTCCCAGAGTACCTCCACGTCTTCGTAAGTCCGCAGCCTGTGATCCGGGCTTCCTCCCTTGTATTCGTCGAGCAGTTCCCGGGCCTTGTCGCCCAGCCAGCGGACTTCGTCCGACACCATGCGCTCGCCAACGCGGCGGTCTGATTTCCGGACCGTTGGGCCCATTGCAAATTGAGGGCCGGCGGCGTCTTCGGGAGGCAAACGGGACAGGTCCACGCAGTCAGGATGAAGCGCCCAGAGAAGAGACGTCTCAACCTTACCTGCGTGGTCGCCGCCGCTCTTCCCGTCACGATCGAAGCCGGGCTGGTTGGCTTCGTGGTCCGGAAGGCCGTAGAGCCTGGTGCCCACGTGGGGTTGCACCAGATCGATCAGCGTTTTGAGGTCTTTCCAGTTGGGGCCATAATGACCCGTAATAAAGATGGCGGCGTGGAATTGGAGATGGTCGGCCATCCGGATGTGGTAGCAGATGTTCTTGAAATGCTGCCACGGCGGCATGCAGGTCATCCAGGAGCGCTTGACCTGCCCCACCGTTCGCTCGAGCCACAGCGCGTACCCGCCCAGTTCATGTATGTGCCAGAAGTCCGGAGGGGCAACGATGCCGCCGTGCGCACGCGCGGCCTCGCAGGCGATGCCGTGGGCCTTCAGTCCATCCAGGCCCACCGCATCGTGTGGCCCGTGAGGTTCGCAGAGGCCGTACGGGAAGTAGACAAGCGGGCAATCCTCATACGCGGCTTCCAACTGGTCGGGAAACATGCGTTCCCACTGTACCTGGCGCATTGCGAATCTCCTCTCTGATCGACGAACTTCGGACTGTAACGGCTGAGACAGACTGAGACCGGATTCAGAGGCGACGGGTGGAGGCGGCCCGGACCTTCTGATTATTGGACCCTGCCCCGGCCGGCAACGGCCCACACGGCTTCCACAATTCCGTTCCTCACCGCGTAGGCGGTGTCGTGCAGATTGGTGGTCATCCCCTGGTGCTGGGGAATGATCGAAAGGCGTTCTCCCACCCGGAACGCATGCTCGCAGGCGCTGACGTCAATATGTCCATGTTCTACCGACATGCCGTAAATCCTGGCATCGGGCTGTTCCACGATGTAACCATACGGGATGGGGGGATAACTCGCGAAGGTTTTCTGGCCGCCGTCCACGATAATCCGGTCGGGGGCGGGGGTGCTGACGACGGTCACGATCATGCGTTCTGCGCACGTGACGGGGTTCGGAGGGTTGTCCGAGTGATTGATACGGCGCATCCCCTCGAAAACGTAGGAGCCGATGCGGGTTTCGGTGCAGCCAATCTGTTTGGAAACGGCCTCGCTTCCGGTCCCGCCTCCGCTGACAACGGGCACCGGGATGCCGGCGCCTTCCAGAAGCACTCGCGTCCGTTTCAGAAAGGGTTCCGCCTGAGGCCGGCTGGGATAGGTCATAATACCCCGGAAGTGGAGGCCGGGCAGCCGGACGACGCTTCGGGCGAGTTCCAGGGCTGCCTCGGGAGACTGGACGCCGCATCGGTTGCCGCCGGTATCCAGTTCGATCAACACGGGGATATCGGGTTCACCCGCCTGTTCTGAAATGCCGCGGGCCGTCGTCTCGGAATCCAGGGCGACGGTTATTGTTGCCCTTTTCCGGAGACGGACGAGGCGTTCCACCTTCCTGGCGCCAACGATGTTGTACGGAATGAGGATGTCGGTAATCCCGGCATCGGCCATCGCCTCGGCTTCTCCCAACTTCTGGCAAACGATTCCTGCGGCGCCGGCCTGAAGTTGAAGGTGGGCGATTTCGGGGATCTTGTGGGTCTTGGTATGGACCCGAAGCGCGATTCTGTGCCTGCGGCAGGATTCCGCCAGATCGTGGATATTTCTGGAGAGGATATCCAGATCTATGGTCAGCGCGGGCGTATCCAGTTCCTCGACTCGCATGGGAAACATCCTATTCAGTCCGGGAGCGAAGTGTGATTTGAACGGGTAAGTTACGTGCCGGGAGGAGATAATTCAAAGACAAAAGCATGTGCGTGATCTTTCCTTTTCTGTTTATTTCTCTTGACAGCGCATGCCGCGCCCGGCTAATTTAACACCCCGGGGAATGAGCGCATCCGGGGAGGGACACCATGCCTCGCCGGCAGTGCGACTTTGTCAACGGACTGTTGAGGTCGGGCCGGCAGCGTCATCGTAGCTTGAGGGGGGTAATTTGGCAATACAGGTTGGGTTTATCGGCGCCGGGGGTCGTGCGAGATCCCACATGCGGGTCTTACAGGTGATCGAGGACGTGGAGATCGTGGCGATCTGCGACGTGCGGCGCGAAACCGCCGTGCAGGTGGCGGGTGAGTACGGTGCGCGGCCATATACGGACCATCGAATGATGCTGGACCGTGAACCGCTGTCCGCGCTGTGCGTCTGCGTACCCACGTTTGCGCATACCGACGCCGAGATTCTGGCGGTACGGCAGGGTGTGCACCTGTTCGTGGAAAAACCCGTTGCGCCGACAATGGAGAAGGCCCTCGAAATCCTGGAGGCCGTGCGGGAGTCGGGTGTATTGACCTGTGTGGGATACCAGTTGCGCTATTCCGGTATCGTGCAGCAGGCGAAGGCGTTCCTGGAGGGTCGAGAGATCGGGATGGCCGCGGTCCACAGATGGGGCGGGCTGCCCGGAACACCGTGGTGGCGGGTGATGGCGCAATCGGGCGGCCAGATTGTGGAACAGACCACTCACCAGGTGGATCTGCTGCGCTTTCTTGTAGGCGAGGTGGCTGAAGTGCACGCCTATTACGCATTGCGTACGCTGGATGACGAGGAAAACCTGGATATACCGGACGTGCATTCGATCAATCTGAAGTTCGAGACGGGGGCGATCGGCTCGTTGACCTCCACCTGCACGTTTCGAAACGGCGGCGGGACGGGACTCATGTCGTTCGTGATGAAAGATATGCGAGCGGAGTTCGGTGCGGAAGGTCTGGAGGTCCATCCGGAATCCGCGGCAGACCCGGGACCCGTTCATCGTGACGCCGGAGATATCGACGAGGTTTTTGTGGATGCCATCCGCAAGGGTGACGGATCGGCCATTCTGTCGGATTACGAGGACGGCGTACGTTCACTCGACGTGACGCTCGCCGCCAACCGTTCCGCCGACAGCGGTCGGCCGGAAGCCCCCTGTTTCTCAAGTTAGGGCGTCGCCGGGCGGGAACCGGCCTCCCATTTCCGCGTGTAAGAATGCGTACCTGAAACAGCTTCCAGGATTAGGACAAGGAGACGCAATGGAGGTTAACCTATGAATTCACAGCGTCGCCGGCGGCCACGTACCGGGCGGATTCTCGTAGATTATCTGAAGTCCATCTTCTTTGCTGTTTTTCTGGCGGTATTGATCCGGGCAACGCTGGTGCAGGCCTATCATATTCCATCAGGCTCCATGGAGAACACGTTGATGGAGGGCGACTATGTTCTCGGCGACAAGCTGACGTTCGGTACGCAGATTCCCGATCGTCTGCCGGTCCTGAACTACAAGCTGCCTTCCTTTCGATTGCCGGGATTTCGTTCTCCGCGGCCCGGAGATCTGGTGATCTTTGAGTATCCGCAGGATCCGTCGCGTGACTTCATCAAGCGTTGTATCGCAGTGGAAGGTCAGACGATTGAGATCAGGAACAAGGTTGTCTACGTCAACGGCGAGCCATTCGAGAATCCCGCGGGCGTGAAGTTCATGGACCGGCGTACACAGTCGAGACGGTATAGCCCGCGCGATAACTACGGCCCCTATACTGTGCCTCCGGGTCATGTATTCGTGATGGGTGACAATCGGGACAACAGCGATGACAGCCGGTTCTGGGGACCGGTGTCGCTCGACAGGGTGAAGGCGCACCCGCTGCTTATCTACTTCTCCTGGAACTCCGGCGCGCCGCTCTGGAATCCGTTCGTAAAGATCCGATGGAGACGACTGGGCAGGGTGCAATGATCGTGGCCCGATGTTTCCCGCGAGCGATTACGGAACTGCGCCAGATGAAATACCGCGTTAAACAGGCGGGAGTGTGAGATTGGCAACAAAGGAAGGCGGGCCCCATGTTCAGACGACGTACCAGTTTCCGGTTCTGCCACATATTGTTCTTCGCGACACTGAGTTGCGGCCCGATACCGGAGGACACGGCCAACAATCCGACCGGCGACTCCGATGGCGACCGGGTATATTCCAACGATGAATGGGGATTCCGGATTACGGTCCCGGACGTGTGGGGATGGACGGCCCAGACGTCCTTTCAGACCCGCGAGCCGAACGGATTGCCCAGGGTTGAAGTGGTTATGAACCGGGAGCCGATCTCCGGATTCGTGGCCGTACTGACCTTAAGGCCCCGCGCGCTTTCAGAAAATGCGACACTTCAAACCGTTACTGCAGAACTCGAGGAGGAGTTCAGGGCGACCTTTCTGGGATACACAGCCCAGGAGAAGCGTACGTTTCAGATTTCCGGGCGCGAAGGCATCGAGTGGATTTTCCGGACGGTGTTTTTGCGTCGAAGGGGAGACCGGTTTCTCGTTACGGTCGTTCTGGACGGGCGGAAGGCTTATCTGATGATGGGCAACGGGACGTCCGCCGCCTTTCCCGTGGACGAGTACCGTACCATCACGTCTTCTCTTGAATTCCGATGAATGCACAAGAGAGTTGGAAGTCGCGGCGCGAGGCAACGCCACGGGTTTGGTTAACCGGGATCGTGCGCTTTGTGTCCCGTCATGGAGTTACACGGCTGCCTCCGGGGCGGTAAATCGGCCGTGGGTCTGTTATTGGGTTGAAGGGTTCCAACGGGATGCGACATCGTCCCTTGCAACACTCTTTTTTGCTGCGTCGTTCAATCCACCGGCTCACAGCGTCTTCGAATTGTCACCAGGCTGAGCCCGTCGGTCTGAAGGGCTTCCCGGAAGATACTGCGCATACGAGCCTCCGGGTCCGCTTCTTCAACCGTCCAGATTGAATCGACGCCGCTGGCCGCCGCCAGGTTGTTGATGCCAACCACGGGCCCGGGTTTTCCGCCGACCGGGACGCCTCGATCCGGGGTGGGCTGGCCACCCGTCGTGAGTGAACCGGCATTGTCGAGTACCACGAGCAACAGATTGGCGCCGGTAGACCCCGCGTGGATCAGCGCGTTCACGCTGCTGTGATAGAAAGCCGAGTCGCCTGTAATAGCCACGGCACGTTCTCCCACACCCGCCTTCTGAAGTCCCAGCGCCGCGCCCACTGCGGATCCCATACACAACTTGGTGTCGAGGTATCGGGCGGCAATCACGACACAGCCGGGATCGGCGGTGAGGAACGGGTTCTGGCCCAGCGCCGCCGCTTCTTCACGCAGCGCGGCGAGGATTTCATTGTAAGGGCAGCCGGCGCAGTGAGACTTTCGGAATGGCTTCTCCTCCTGCCAGCCCGCTTCCGTGAAGACGCGCTTCGGGTTCAGGTCCGGCAGGCAGGTCCTCAGCGCCTGCTGCACCTGCCAGCGGAAAAGCTCGCCTTCTCCGGGGACGTGTCCGCTGCGTTTGCCGATGACCGCCGGCGTGACGCCCGCATCGTACCCGATGGTTTTGATGCCGTCTTCGAGATACGGGTCTACTTCCTCCAGAACCAGCACCTGCCTGCACTGTCTCAGGAAATCCGTGATCAGGCCGCCCGGAAGGGGATACAAGGATGCAAGTTTCAGGCGCCTGAGCCCCGAGACATCCGCGCCTTCAAGCGCGTCCTGAAGCTTGCTGTGGGCGAATCCCGTCGCGATGACGCCCAGCTCTCCGTCGCCGTCGATCCGGTTGAATGGAAGTTTCTCGAACGATTGAGAGATTTCCTTGAGATTGCGATGGAGCCGCCGGTGGTTGGGTATGCAGTTGGAAAGGGACGAAATCCAGCGCATCGGCTCCCTGTCCGGTTCCAGCGCCTGCACAGACGCGGGTGTGCGGACAGGAGGCAGGTCGGTTTCGCACACGCTGAAGCTCCGGGTGATGCGCAGGATCACAACCGTGCGGAACGACTCGGAGAAGTTGAAAGCCCAGCGCATCATTCGCCGTCCTTCCCCCGGCGTCGAGGGTTCGAGCATGGGGATTTCCGCAAGGGGGGCGAAGAACCGGCCGTCCTGTTCGTTCTGTGACCCCCAGGCTCCCGGATCGTCGCCCATGAGGATTACCAGCCCGGCGTGAACGCCGGTCATGTTCAGGACCATCAGCGTATCCAGCGCCACGTTCATACCCACGCTCTTCATGCACACGAGCACCCGGCGGCCGCCCTGGGAGACCCCCGCGGCCACGTCCAGGGCGATGCGTTCGTTCGGACACCACTCGGCATCGTGGCCGTACTCGGTCGCCGTGTCCGCCAACGCCGTAAACGTGCCGGTGCCCGGCGAACCGGGATACCCGGTAACGCAACTGACACCGGCCTCGATCGCGCCCCACGCCAACGCCGTATCTCCATTGATTCGCATTGCATTCATCGGGTTCTCCATTGGGAATTTTTCTGACAGTGGGCGGAAGAACGATGGTACCCGTACACCCCGGGCTTGTCAAGCGGTAATGGGAATTCGGCGGATTATCAGATAAACCCGATCAGCCGCCAGTAGAGGATGTTGAGGGGAATGAGAAACAGGAGGGAGATCAGCGCGAGCAGAACCATAAGCCGGATGAACTGCCCCATATGCACGTATCGGAAGCTGTACGCCAGGATGAACGGCGCCGCCTGGTACGGAAAGAATCCGCAACTTGCAACAATGGCCATACAGAGGGCGGCGGGAAGCGGCGCCAGCCCGGTCTGGGCGGCGACGTCCAGGAGGACGGGCGTGAGAATGGCGGCGACGGCAGCCGTGTCCGCCAGAAAGTTGAAGGGCAGAATGAATGCCGAGAGTACACCAAGCTGCGCAAGCATGCTGCCGTCGAAACGGCTGAGCCATTCCGTAAACTGGTTGGCGAGCAGGGGGCTGAAACCGGTGGTTTCGAGCGCGTGACCTACGGAGAACGCGGCGGCGATGTAGATGAGCAGCGGAAAGTTGATCTTTTTCAGAAGGTCGGGATGCAGGGGCCCCAAACCAGGGAGATAACAGGCCAGTACAAGCCCCAGGCCCACATAGGCCGGATGGATGCCGTGCAGCGCGTCGGTTGCCCACAACAATACGCCCGCAAGCAGAATGCACAGGGTTTTCATCTCCGCGGCCGTTACGCGGTTGGGGACTTCCTCTTCGACCTCGAGTCGCGTCCCGATTCGGTAATCGCCTCTCACCGGCAATAACAGGCGGATCAGCGCGTAACAGCACGCGACCCGGCACAGGGAGAATACGGGAAAGAGATACAGCGTCCACTGACCCCAGTAGACGGTGATGTCCCGGGATTCCAGGACGCCGAAGACCACCAGGCTGGGCACTGAAGCCGTAAGGACACCGGTGCCGCCGTAGTAGGTGGAACAGGCCAGAGAGAGGATCAATGCCGCGCTCACCCGTGATCCCGGCGGTTCGCCCAGCGTCCGCAGCAGGGTGACGATGAGGGGCATGAGGATCAGGATTCGCACGACACCCGAGGGAATGAGTAGCGCGGAAAGCATGCCCAGCACGTGGAGCGCAAGGATAAGCCGGTTCAGGCTTCCGATGCGGCCGAGGACCAGGCGCGAGAGCCGCGTGCCCAGAGGGGTTTCGGTGATGCCCAGGCTGAGGGCCATGCCGGCGAAGATGAGCCAGACCGTCTTGCTCGCAAAGGGTCCGAAGGCGGTCTCGAACGGGAGTACGCCCAGGACGGGGAAGAGGACGATCATCAGCAGCGAACTGTATTCCAGGGGGACGGGTTCGAAAGTCCATAGAACGATCGTGGCAAGGGAGAGCGCCAGCGCCAGACGTGGTACCGTGTCCAGGTCTCCCGGATACAGGATGACCAGCAGCGGCAGAAGGACGGCGAGAATCAGCCCGGCTGCGGTTTTTCGGGTCATTACGGGCGTGCCCTGATTCATTGTGTGAACGCGGAAGATCGAAAATAGACAAAGAACTCACAAAATGCAATGAAATTAACAGGTTATATCAGTTTCGACGTCTGACGATTTAATTTGACATATTGCAATATATATGGTATATTTCGAAAAGATCACGATCAACTCGTTTGTTCTTGGAAGGAGAGGACAATATGGCACGCAGAGTCTTGGACAGAAAAATCCCGTTTAACTGTTATCTGACGCTTTCCCAGCTTGAGGATCTTGAAGTGGTGTCCCGTGACGAGGGCAAACCCAAAGCTGAGCTTGTCCGAGAGGCGATTACGGAGTATCTCGCACGCAAGGCGAACCAGAAGCGCCAACCTGTTTTACCGTTAGCGGAATAGGTGATTCGCTATGAGAACTCAAACTGAGTCGAATCTGGACACTTGTGTTAAGGCACTTGAGAATGGTGGACACGAGCCCGTCTTCCAGACAGATTTCGGATATTTGTACCAGGGTGACTGTCTTCCTTGGCTTAAAGGGATTCCAGACGAAAGTATCCACACCGTTTTCGCAGATCCTCCGTTTAATCTTGGTAAGAGCTATGGGAAGAATATTTCTGATCAGATGAAGGATGAGGAATACCTGGAATGGTCGAATGCGTGGCTGGAGGAGTGTATTCGAGTACTCGTGCCAGGGGGCGCATTGTTTGTCTTTAACCTCCCCAAATGGCTAATCCCCTATGGCGCGTACCTGAACACCAGAGGGATGAGCTTCCGGCATTGGATAGCCTGCCGTATGCCCAAAGCCTATCCCCGAGGTAAAAAAATGGCCCCCGCGCATTATGGCTTGCTCTACTATTGCAAAGGGGAGCCGCGAGCCTTTAACAAGGTCTACGTTCCAATCCAGGTTTGCCGTCATTGTGGGGGAGAAATCAGAGACTATGGAGGACATCGAAAACGGTTGAATCCCAAGGGGATCAACTTGATGGATGTATTTGACGCTCCCGAGGAAGTTTGGGAGGATGTTGACCAGCCTATCGTTAACGGATGGACCGAAGCCGACGAGATTTGGGGGGACATTCCACCTGTTCGGCACGGAAAATACAAGGTGAGAAAACTGACGCGAAATGAACTTGCTCCCATTATGCTGGAACGCATTATTGCTATGTCGACAAACACCGGTGAGTTTGTTATGGATCCTTTCGGCGGCTCAGGTACGACATACTATGCCGCAGAGAAGCTGGGACGGAGGTGGGTTGGAATTGAACTGGGAGACGTGACGCCGATTATTCAACGCTTAGAGGATTTCCACAATGGGGAGGATGTAGGCTGGGAGTCTGCTCGAGGCAATGGCAATGGTGGCAAGAAACGGTCCAAGCCGAGATCGCAACAGGAGTTGGCGTTACCACCCAGTGATGGTTAATTCTACCGATAGAGAACTCAGATCATCGCTCTTCCGTCGGTCCCCTTTTTTATTCGGGGAACACTACTACTGATGCCGTCTTGTTCGACAACGATAATAGCCAAAATACCTTCCTCAACCGGGTAGGTACTCCAAACGTCAAAATACGGTTCCAGCTCCGGGTAGTTTCCAACCCGGTCTGTTAGATACTGGTAAAGATTCTTGCTCGGTACGACCAATACCCCGCCGACCAGATCATAGTGCATATGGCCGAGCAGGATGCGGTTTATAGCCCTATGGCTTGATGAGATATTTCCGGTTTCCCATTCCAGGCCGAAAATTCGTCCATCCGGCAACCTCTTTACTGCATCCATTCGCAAGGTGTTTTTTCGGTCGTGGGTTTCCCACCCGGATTCTTGTAGTGAAAGCATACAGGCATCCTTAATCGGCTTTACACCATTCCCTTCTCCTCTACCTCGACCTTTTGAAGGGTGAATTATGAAGGATGTGTTGCCCGGTGGCCAAACGACATCTCCAATTGCTTTTTTAATTTCCTGAAGAATACGCTTCCAATGGATCGATTTCGAGAAGCGACCTTCACAGACGAGATATTCGATCTTAACGATTCGCATTTGATTGTACTCGCGGAAGACTGAAATGTTCGAGACATAGTTTCAGTTTAATCGGTTTTAGGCAAAAATCAATACCTTTTCTTCCTATCGCGGCTTCGCTGTGGCTAGGCCGCAACCGAGGTTCCGAGGGTCGCATTGGCGACTACGATCGAAATCTGTGAACCGCCACGTTGACAGTCGTTTGGATGTAGAATGCGACTTACCCCATAGTATCGATGACTGCGGATGAGAGACTAAGTGAGGACGGCGTACCAGTGCTGAGTTGTACGGTGACGGAGGATGTGCGGATAAGAATCCATATTCACATTCGGTTACTCGTGAGATATAGGGAATTCGGAGATTTTTCAAGACAGATTCGAAGCTTCACATCCTGAGGGATTACGTGGACGAGTACTCTAATCTTATTGAAGCAATTGCATCCTTGCTCTGGCCTATATTGGCCACTATGTTCATTTTTGTATTCAGGAGCCAGATTGGCGAGGCCATTGGACGACTTAAAAAAGGCAAGTTACTCGGCCAGGAAATCGAGTTAAGTGATTCCCTCAAGACTCTGCAACGAGTTGCGTCACAGGCCTCGGAGGAGGTCGCATTACTGCCAAAAAACGGAGATCTCAAAGAGGAAGAGGGACACCCAAGCGAAAACGGTGAAACTAAGATCGACAGCATAATTCGGTCCATAATCCAGGAAGCAACTAACTCACCTAAAGCCGCACTGCTTATCCTATCCGCCGAGATCGAACGGGAGGCAAGGCGAACTCTTGCGAGTATCGGCAAGTTAAATGGGAGGACAAACCTACCTATTGCACAAGCGATACGCGATCTTGACTCCCACTACGGCCTGCCCCGTGATATGTCAAGTAGTCTCAAACTCTTTTGGGACACACGTAACCAAATTATCCACGGTGACGAACCTACCGAGGGCAATGTCCTAAGTGCTATTGATTCCGGTGTAACGATATTGAGGTCTCTACAAGCGTTGCCGAGGGGTATATATGTAGTACACAGAACCGGCGTCACGATCTTTTCTGATCCTGATTGCAGCAAATTGATCAAAGACGCGTATGGGATCATCTTGGAGAGTCGATCACCGAGCGGTGTACAGACCTCATTTCGAATCTTTCCGACAACCCGCAGACACTTCGAAGTAGGTAAGGCCGTTGCTTGGGAGTGGAACATGGACAAAACGTGGAGTCAGGCTTGGTATAGGGACGGCAGTGGCGAGGGCGCGACTAAGCAGGCTTGGCACTCTTCCGCAGAGTTCATCGGTCGACACTTGGATGATGTCTGAAAATGGCGTAGAATCCGAGGCCGTGAGGCGATATTCCCTTTCTCGACCGAAGCGTTGTCCATGTTTTTGCCTACGAGGCAAATCAGGTCGACAGAATTTCGATTCCGACCATGTTACAGTGGCTGAGGGTTCATTCAAGAAGAGATGTAACTTCGGCGGATAGAATCGCGAATAGGATTTCGTATTGAATGTGGGTGTGCCGAGGTTCTGTCGGAAAACGGTCAAGTGCCCATTGCATTCGAAGTGTATAGCCTTTTTCGTGTCGAACTGTTATCCCGCGGCCTGGGAGGAATCCGGCTGATTGAGGAATCCGAGAGGCCGCCCTATTTCAAGGACTACGGCAGGCTCGACGGTCACGAACGATGGGCGCGCGGATCGTGGGACCTGTCGAGCTGGATTTTTCTGGGTGCATTTCGAAAGCGAGAGCGCATCGGCGGCGCGATCATCGCCTTTCACGTCGATGGCATGAACTACTGCGAACGGAGATTATACCTCGCAGGCCTGCGGGACATTCGCGTTCGGCCGGAGTACCGCGGACTGGACATCGGCAAGTCGCTATTCCAAATTGCCGAGACCTGTGCCAGGAATCGTGGATGCAACCAATTGAAGGTTGAAACCCAGAAAACAAATGTCGCCGCCTAACGCTTTTGCGCACGCACGGACGCGCGGCTCGGCAAGGTCCATCTATATGCCCATCACGCTGACGGCCTGGACGAAGTGGTGTTGACTTGGTGCAAAGATCCGCAGTTAGGACGCATCGAAGAATCCGGGCATTTGCGACGCATCTTGTAGATTTCGACTTCAAATACGTCCTGTTCCGGCACGTTTGTTACCAGAATGAGGTAATCCTATGTTATACAAACTTGCGTCGACCGACGGGAATTTCGATACACTTGAACCGATGGCATTTAAGGATCTCACAAGCTATAAGAACGTCGAAAAAGATCTGGAGAATCTAATCGCAAAGAGCATCTTGGATGTACTGTTTGAGGAATCGAGTCTAATGCCGGTATGCCAAGAACGGAAAGGCCAGGCTAGAGCGGATATATATGCACTGAACGAAAGAGGCGAAATGGTAATTTTCGAGCTAAAGAGAGGTTCAGCGAGTGAAGACGCCGTACATCAGGCCCTACGCTATGCACAGAACGCAGGTGAATGGAGTTTCGAAACGATACAGAAAGAATACCGCGAGTACATAAAAAAATCGAAACACGCCGACGGAGATGAAATCGATCTGCGCAAAGCGCACAAGGAAGCATTTGGCCTCGAGCATCAACTGGAAGTGAGAGACATAAACAACAGACAAAGATTGATTGTAATTGGAAGCGCGGCTGACGAGAGCCTCATCAATGCTGTGGACTATTGGAAGAATCAGGGAATATCAATCAACTTCCTACCTTATAGAATCTATGAATTGAACAATGAGAGATATTTCGAATTCTTCGCGTTACCATATGACAAGCATCGCAATCCAAGTTCAATTAAAGGAGTGCTATTCGATACAAATAGAAGTTACAACGAAGAATCAATCTGGTACATGATGGATAATCACTGTGTGGCTGCCTGGGGAGATGCAAAACGATTTGTTGGGAGAATTTATCCGGGAGACATTGTCTTCTTTTGTCATCGATGGGAGGGACTTGTGGCAGCCGGCCGGGTAAAAAAGGGCGACATTGTACGACCCGATGCAGAGATTTGGTATCGCCATGTTGAATTTATCACTCCCATTCCTCAAAGAGATCATGAGATTCGTGCGTTGCCCTTTAGGAGAGTGCCGGAAATTACAGGAAGGAGTTTTTTCTGGGCTTCAACGATTAAATCGCCCTACCTCTCGAACGAAGAAGCCCGAAATTTGGCGGAAGAATTGAGGGCACATCTTGAGTATTGCTGATCGACAGTCGGTTCGAATTAGCACGCTGAAAAAACGAGGATACGGAATATGACCACTGCTGAGTGGAATCTAATAATGAATGGTATCGTCGCCCTCGGAGCTCTAGGCTGGATAGTAGATAGGATAATTTCCAACTGGAAAAACAGACAGACCCAACGATTTAGAAACCTCGAAGGAGATATCGCACAGGCACTTGCAGCAGTGGACAACGCCACAAAGATCTTGCGTGAAAAGGACAATCTAGCTGACGTCCGTGCTTTCTTCCAAAATGACATCTCTCCAGTATTTTCAAAACTCAATGAACTGAATGTCAGACCCAAAGTGAAAGAACCCTTTTGGATAGCGGACAGCGACTCTGAACGGAACATGTTTATGGTCACTCAATGGTTCGTTATTTTGAAAACCATGCAACAATTCAGTAGAGATGGAAAACTAAAGGAAGCCCGAAAATTCACAGCACCAAAACAAGAAGATTTCACCGAAAAACCAAATCAGTCAAGCTAAGCATATAAGCGATTGAAAATCTTTGGATTAGGTTAGTGGTTGTCGTAGATGGTTTGGTATTCGATTCCAGATAACCGACTACCATTGAGGAGGTTGCTTATGACAACCCATGAACCGATACACCCGGGAGAACATCTGGCGGAGATTGTCGAGGAGCTCGGCATCACACAATACCGCCTCGCCAAGACGATCGGCGTGCCACAAGTACGCATCCACGATATCGTCCACTGCCGAAGGTCCATCACGGCGGATACAGCGCTGCGAATCGGAAAGGCCCTGGGAATGACCCCCGACTTCTGGCTGAATCTGCAGCGGATGTACGACCTTGACGTCGCCCGTTCCAGGACAGACGTCAGCGCCATCGAACCGCTCGTCAAGGGTTCCGGCTGAGCCAACTCCGCGAAACAGACGGGTATGCAAGGAGATTGAAACAGCAGTGGATTTCCGAACTGTCGAGGAAACCGAAGGCGTCCTGCCGGAATACGGAAGCGTCCCGATTGCCTTCGAGGTCAGGCGCCGCTTTCGCGTCGAGCGGGTATCCGATGGCCTGGGGGGGATCCGGCTGATCGAGGAAGCCGTAGAGCCGCCCTATATCAAAGACTATGACGAACCCGAAGGCCCCGAACGATGGGCACGCAAACCGTGGGACCTTTCCAAATGGGTCTTTCTGGGCGCGTTCCGGGGGAACGATCGAATCGGCGGCGCGATCGTCGCGTTTCACCTGGACGGTCTGGACTATTGCGAAGGGCGCGAAGACCTCGCCGCCCTGTGGGACATTCGCGTCCATCCGGAATATCGCGGAAAGGGCGTCGGCCGGGCGCTCTTCCAATACGCCGAGGGCTGTGCCAGGATTCGTGGATGCACGCAATTGAAGATCGAGACCCAGAACGTCAACGTCGCCGCATGCCGCTTCTACGCGCGTATGGGGGCCCGGCTCGGCAAGGTCCACCTCTACGCCTACCGTGGAGAAGGCCTGGACGAGGTGGAACTGACCTGGTACAGGGATCTGTAGCGGAACGGAAAGCTGCGATCAGATGTGATATGTAGAGGCGTAACGAAACATCGTCAGCGGATTCAGGTGCGCAAATGTGTCGATGAGCGAACTGTATCGACGTTTCGAACGGCCCTGGGCGTGCAAACGGGAAGCCGATCCGATAGTGGATCGGCCTTTTTCGTCCAATTTTTGGAATCCCGGCAAACGACTGCAGGGACTTACCCGGTTAAGGATGCATCCGCTTGACTTTCGAGGCGCGGCTCCACATATTTGCAGCCGAGGGTCCGGCGGTATGCAATGCGTCCAACCGGAGGACTGACATGAGCCTGATTTCGTTCGCGGCATTCGCACTACTGTCCACAGCAATACTTTTGATATTCAGGCGTCCGGCTCAGGCCGCGACCCGTGATTTCGGGGAAGGGTTCGCGCGGCATGGCGTGGCGGCTCCGGTGTGTCGTGCGCGAGGGGTAGCGGCAACGGCAGACGGCGATGGGCGGCCGATCGTTCTGGCGTGGCCGATGGACCACCGGGGCTGCGGGTCGATACTCGTGATCGACGCCCGGTCGGGCGAGGTGGAGCAGATTCCGACCCCGTTCGGGATGGCCTCCACGCCCTTTGCCGTTCTGCTTTCCACCCGGAACCGGTTTTACTCATATTTCGATAAATTCGTGGAGTTCGACGCCGAATCGTGCCGCTTCACGTTCTGGTCCGATGCGCCGCCGAATTTCGCGATGTCTTTCACAGAGGACGATGACGGCACGGTCTGGACCTCCGCGTATCCCAACTGCGAGCTGCTGAGTTACGTTCCCGATAGTGGAGAACTGAAAAATCACGGCCCGCTGAACCATGAGAATTGGCCGCAGTACCCCAGGACGATCGCGGTGGACAGTTCAGGTTGGGTCTACGCGGGCATCGGCGCCACGCGCGGGCAGATCGTTTCCTTCAATCCGGCAACTGGCGAACGTGCCGCGTTGATTCCCGAGTCCGACCGCCGGCACGGCTCATCGTCCGTCTACCGGGGCGTGGACGGCAAGGTGTACGGGAGACCGTACGACGCCGGTCCGTGGTGGGCGATCCTCGAGGGCGCGGTGACGCCGGTGGACGCGCCCGCCGCCGAGCGGCCGATCCTGGCCGGCATCCAGGAGGCGGTCCTGGACAATTTCCCCGAAGGCTGGTCGCTCGACGAGATCAACCTTCCGGAGAAGTTCGTCGAGATCAACGAGGCGGGAACCGTAAGACGTCTGGAAATCGACTATGAATCGGCCGGATCCCCCATCCTGTCGATCTCGGAGGGACCCGACGGCGGAATCCACGGTTCGACCGGGCATCCTCTGAGATTCTATACCTACGATCCGGAGGCGGATGCATTCACCCACCGCGGTCTGTTGGACCTGATCGGGCACCTGAACGCGCTCGCCGTTCAGGGCGAAAAGATCTACTGCGGGGAGTATGCCGGTGGCAGGCTCTGGGAATACGACCCCGCGCGGCCGTGGGACGATCGGGCGCCCGAGGACCCGAACCCGAAGGTCCTGATTTCCGTGAGCCCGACAATCATCCGCCCGCACGCGCTGCTGGCGCACCCGGACGGTCGGCGGTTGATCATGACGGGAACGCCTGGCTATGGCTTGACGGGCGGAGGGATGTTGATCTGGGATATCCGGTCGGGGAGCCCTACGTTGTTGACCCACGAGGATCTGATTCCCGCCCACAGCACGGTATCTATTGTGGCGCTGCCGGACGGTACTCTCGTGTGCGGGACGACGATAAGTCCCGGCACGGGAGGTGAGGCGCACGCGGAGGAGGCGGAACTCTACATTCTGGATCCGGATGAAGGCAGTTTGCTGTTTCGCGAAGCGGTTGTGCCCGGCGCCACGGTGATTCCGGACATGCTTCTGGGTCCCGACGGCTTGGTCTACGGCCTGGCCGCCGGATCCGCATTCTTCGTTTTCGATCCCGGTTCGCGCGAGATCGTCCACTTCGAGGAGAAGCTGCCGTACGGCGACCTGGCGGGCCAACAGGCGCCCAGGATCATGGCGAAGGGTCCCGATAACGGGATCTACGCGCTCTTTCGCAATGCGATCGTTCGGATCGAACCGGGTTCGTTCGAACACGAGTCGCTGGGAACACCTCCGGTGAATGCGAATGCGGGCATCGTCATTCGTGCGGGCAGGCTCTATTTTACCCACAGATCCGAGGTCTGGAGCTTTCGGATACCAGGGTTGTAGAGGAAGAGCTGACTTCCATGACAGGTACGCGCGGGATCTCGTATACCCGTCGTTCGATGCGGGGACGCAGGATCACGAAACCAGGGCCTCCCAGAGCGCTTTGTAGTAACGCAAGAGCCGTTCCGGCTCCGGGCTGTCGGGGATTTCGGCCAGGGTATATCCGTCGTATCCTTCGGCCTTCAGCAGCCCGAAGAGTTCCCGCCAGGGGTATTCGGCTTTGTGCAATTCGTTGATGTGCACGAGCCCGATTTTGTGTTTCAACATGTCGAAGCCGCTCCTGACCGAGCCGTTGATCACGTCCTGGGGGTTGCAGTTCCAGCAGATATAGACGTTGTCGTGGCCGGCATGGTCGATGATCGTGCGCATGCGCCGGGGTTCGCAGGTGTCCCTGCCATGCACCTCCACGCGAATCTCGACGCCCAGGTCCGCGGTTGCTTCGCCGCATTCTCCCAACGCGCGCCCGATCTGTTCCAGGGTCTGTTCTTCCGGAACGCCTTTGTCCGTCTGCAGCCCGTTGGGACGCACCTTTACACCCGGGCAGCCCAGGTCCGCGGCGAGCCTCGCGTATTCGACGGTCCCTTCGATGTTCCGGCGCACGGTTTCCGGATCCGCGGCGTGGTATTCGTAGACGCTTCCCAGGCCGACGATATCGACCCCCGCGTCTTCGAACCGGCGTCTGACTGCGTTCCGTTCGGCGGATGAGAGTTCGATCTCCACGCCGTGGGCGTGGGTGGTGCGCAGTTCAACGCCCTGGATCCCCGTGGTCTGGCACATGTCGATCAGCGCAGGGATATCCCAGTCTTTCGCGATCTGGTAGGTGACGATTCCGAGTTTCATCCGGTGACGCTCCTTTCGTGCCGGGTTGTTTTTGGCCTTTGATTTCAAGATATCGGCTCCCGGACGAATGTCAACGCCTTTGTATTTCGGGAATGGCGTCGTCGGCTGCGTACGTTCCTTGAAAGTCCTGTTTTGGCAAGGGCAACCGCCGAAGCCATCGCGTCCCGCGCCGGTACCTCATTCGGCCCTTCTGCAAGGCCTGACGGAAAGAGCGGCGACCCGTAACGAAAACCGGGAGGAAGGATGAGCCTGCCGGACTCAGAACTTGCCGCGGGGTTTC
>CAZKDZ010000236.1:0-11955 GCA_964551635.1 uncultured bacterium
TCGGGTACATATTCGCGATCGCGCTGGGACTCGTGCTGGATGCCGTCTGGTTCATGCCGCAGGGCCACAGGATCCATGTGTATTAACGTCAATTCCAAAAGAGAAAACCGAAAAATTGGCCATGAAAAGCCTGAATGCGGGGAGACGGTAGAGGGGAGCCGGTAGAAGAAATCCTCGCCCGATATTTTGTTCCTTCTTGCCTTCGGCACGAGAAGAAACCTCACAAGGCAGGAAATCTCTCCCTTCTCCCGTCTTGCGTCTCCCCGCTTTTGAGGGTCGGGAGGGAAGTCCCGCAAAAATAAGGAGAAATGCAATGCCACAAGGTCTACGCAAGGTAGCGGCCAAAGACGGCACCGGTCGGATTGTCGTGATCGAGGAACCGATTCCACAACCTCGACCTGGACAGGTTCTGGTCGAGGTCCGAGCGAGTTTTGTGAGTCCGGGTACGGAACTGGGCACCGTGGCGAGGATCCGTGAGAATCCCGGTAGCGCTCCGCCGCGTCCCTTCGGATATTCCAATTCCGGCGTGGTAATCGGTCAGGGAGAAGGGTGTGAAGATATCCCGACGGGGACCCGGGTGGCGTGTATGGGCGGAGGTTACGCATTGCACGCGACACACGCCTGCGTACCCAGGAACCTGGCCGTCCCGATGCCGGACGCCGTTCACTTTGAGGATGCGTCGGCCATTCATCTTGTCGCAACCGCGTTGAATGCCGTCCGCCGGGCTGAGTTGACGCTTGGCGAATTCGTCACGGTGGTCGGACTCGGCCCCGTGGGACAGTTCTCCTGCCAGTGGGCGCGGCTGGCAGGCTGTCACACGCTTGCACTGGACAGGCTGCCGATGCGACTGTCGGTGGCGGAGAAGACGGGCGTAAGCCGTAGCGTGAACGTGGGCGAGGAAGATCCCGTTGAGGCGTCAAGGGACTTTACACGGGGATACGGAATGGATGCCGGCATCGTGGCCTTCGGAGGGGACGGCACCGGGGCTTTCAAAACGCTGGTGGCAATGATGAAGCGGGCGCCGGATACACACCAGATGGGCCGAATCACGATCGTCGGCGGTGCGAAGATCGAGCACGTATTCGCATCGGGCCTGGGTAACCTGGACGTGCGGAGCGCGGCCCGTACGGGACCCGGATATCACGATGAGGCATGGGAACACGGCAGGGACTATCCGCCCGTCTTCATGCAGTGGACGACAGGGCGGAACCTCGAGGAGTGTCTGGAGTTCATGGCGTCCGGCGGGTTGCTTGTCGAACCGCTGATCACCCACCGTGTTGACCTTTCGGATGCGCCGGAGGCGTGCGAAGACCTGATTCAGCGTCCCAACAAAGCGCTTGGCGTGGTGTTACTGCCCTAAAAATCCCGTATTTTGTGGCCACGAAGCGATTGGAGAAATGCATATGTCTGAAAAACGTTACAGAGGCGGTGCGATCGGCCGAACGGGCCGCGGCGGCTACGGACACGGCCTTCATCTTGGACTGGCGGCGGCCGATGCGGTGGATCTGGTGGCCGTGGCGGATCCGGACGCGCACGGGCGGTGTGAAGTCGCCGAAGCAGTCGGCGCCCAGCGGACCTACGAAGACTACCGGGAGATGCTGGAAAAGGAAGCGCTGGAAATTGTAACCGTCGGTCCCCGCTGGGTGGATTGCCATGAAGAGATGATAATGGCGTGCGTGGAAGCGGGCTGCCACATCTACTGCGAGAAACCGATGGCCCACAGCCTGGAATCGGCTGACCGCATGGTGTCTGCGGCGGAACGTGCGGGCGTCAAACTGGCCGTGGCGCATCAGGGCGTTTATCTACCTCAGGTTCAGGCCGCAAAGCGCATGCTGGACGCCGGCGACATCGGCCCGCTGCAGGCGATTTATGCAACGGGAAAGCAGGACCGTCGCGGCGGCGGCGAGGACATGATCGTCCTGGGTACGCATCTGTTCAATCTGATGCGGTTCCTGGCCGGCGACGTGGCCTGGATGAGCGCCCGGGTCATGGCGAATGAACGCGAACTGCGGCCGGGTGATGCCCGTGAGGCGGCGGAGCCGGTTGGCCTGATCGCCGGTGACTGTATTGACAGTTGTTTCGCATTTGAGAACGGCGCTGCGGGGTCTTTTGTGTCCCGGGCGAATCAGCCCGGAAACGGACAGTGTTTCGGTCTGGAACTGGTCGGGCGGGACGGGCGGCTCATGTTCCGGGGCGGCGCGCCAACCCTGATCGCCGCCTACCCGTACCCCGTCTGGCTGCCGGAGGACGAGTCACAGGCCTGGAACGTGCTGGACCTGGAAACCGTTCCGTTTGCCAATGGAAACCTGTTGGCGATTCTGGATCTGATCGAGGCGATCGAACGCGACCGGCAGCCCCTGTCCAGCGGCGTGGACGCGGTAAAAGCCCTGGAAATGGTACTGGGAGCCTATGCATCGCAGATCTCGGGCAGTCGTGTGACGTTTCCGATGTCGGTACGGACCCATCCACTCGAGGGATATGTATAGGGACCGCTTAAAGCACGGATGCTGTGGACATCCCACGGGATTGTCGTATATTATCGTGAGTGGATCCGGTTTCAACCGGATTGCATCGGTTTCCGGCCTGTACAAAGGGCATAGGGACCCCGGCCCGGAGGTGGAATCAGGATGAACGCGAGAATAACCAGAGATATCTCGGACAGGATGCGCCCCTCGATCATGCTGGCCGCATGGCCGGGTATGGGAAGCGTTGGCGTCGGGGCGCTGGATTACCTGCGCCGGAAACTCGACGCGATACCGTTCGCGGAAATAGACATGAGCGAGTACTTCGCCCCGGAGGCGGTGGTTGTTGAAAAGGGACTTGCGCGATCGTTTTCGGACCTGCCCAGCCACGTTTTTTACTACGTTGAGGAGCCGCCGTTGATCATATCCGAGAGTGAAGCGCAGATTCCCGGCATGGGGGGCACGGTCCTCATGGGCCACATGCTCGACCTCGCGCAGCGGTTCAAGGTGGAAACCATCTACACCGGCGCGGCGTACGCGATGCCCATCAGCCACAACGAACCCGTTCAGGTCCTCGGCGCGGCCAACCAGGAGGCCCTGCGCGACGCGCTCGAGAAGTACGGCGTGGAGATCCTGCAGGAAGGACACATCGCCGGTTTGAACGGCCTGTTGCTGGGTTCGGCCGGGCTTCGAAATATCCGGGCGGCATGCCTGTTGGCAACAATGCCGATGTACGCCCAGATGATGCCGAATCCGAAAGCGTCGCGGGAGATCGTCCGCGTCTGGACGAAGATGTTGGAACTCGACGTGAACATGTCGGAAATCGACCAGGCGGTGGAGCGCATGGACGACACCATGTCCCAGATAGAGGAGAAGATTCGCACCACTTTCTCCACCATGGAGCACGAGAACGAGGATGAAATCGAACTCGAGGAAGTCGACGAGGAGCAGGTGCCCCAGGTGGTCATGGAGCGGATCGAGCGCCTGTTTGGAGAGGTCGAACACGACACGTCCAGGGAAAAAGCCGCTCTGTTGAAGCGGGAACTGGACCGGTGGAATCTCTACGGACTCTACGAAGACCGGTTCCTGGGTCTGTTCCGGAAGGACAGCGGCCCCAATCGAGGTTGAATCCTGCCGTTCCATTGTCTGCCACCCGGAACGTGACGAATCCCGGTTTCGTCGTTCCGCTCCGCGCGAGGCGACTGCCCCGCGCCAATCCGCTGATTCCTGCCTCCGGCTGATCCGGTCGCACCGTTCCCGCCCGCCACAACCGCAGGAAATATAAGGAGATCAAAGTGTATCCGGAACCTGTCGACAGTTCCCTGTTGAAAATCGATCTGTACAGCGATACGGCAACCAAACCCACCCGCGAAATGCGCGAGTTCATGTGTGCGGCGGAAGTCGGCGACGAGCAGCGCGGCGAAGACCCGTCCGTGAACGAACTGCAGGAGATGGTGGCTGGAATGCTGGGCAAGGAAGCCGCACTGCTGCTGCCTTCCGGCACGATGTGCAACCAGATTGCATTCGCCGTACATTGCAGCCCGGGCGATATGGTCCTCCTGGAAAGGAACGCACACCCGCTGCATTCAGAAGCCGGCGGCGCGGCGGTGCTCTCCAGCGCAACCCTGTACCCTGTCGACGGGATCAACGGGCAGTTTACGGCGGCGCACGTGGCGGAAGAGGTCCAGCCTGCGACCCGCTACTGGCCGGGCTTTCGCCTGGTGGCCGTGGAGCAGACCACCAACCGGCCGGGCGGGCGCGTCTGGCCGCTGGAACAGATGCGCGAGGTCTGCGATGCGGCCCACGAGCGAGACCTGCAGACGCACATGGATGGCGCCCGCCTGTTCAATGCGGTCGTCGCGTCGGGAATCCCGGCGGGGGACTACGCGAAAACCTTCGACTCTCTCTGGATCGATCTCAGCAAGGGGCTGGGCGCGCCAATCGGGGGCGTGCTGGCCGGTTCGACCGGGTTTATCGAAGCCGCATGGCAATGGAAGCAGAGGATCGGCGGCGCCATGCGGCAGGCCGGCTTTGTCGCGGCCGCGGGGATATATGCATTGAGACACAACGTCGACCGGCTCGCGGAGGATCACGCCAATGCGAGGAGGCTGGCCGTTGGCATATCGGACGCACCGGGAATTCAGGTGAACCCGGACGAGGTCGAGACCAATATGGTGAAGTTCGACGTGGGTGGTACCGGAACGAGTTCAAGGGAGTTCGCGAGCCGGCTGCTCGCCGGCTGGGGCGTCCGGGTGAGCACGCCGGGTCCCACCGCGATTCGCGCCATACCGTACCTCGGCATCAGCCGGGGCGATGTGGATGAAGCCACCCGCGCGATCTGCACACTTGCCGAGGAACTGGCAACGGAGTGATGACCGGCCGTGAAGTACGGAGGTTTGCACGATGAAGCGGACATTTAAAGTGAAGGCTGTCTGGGACAATGAGGCGCAGGTGTTCTACTCTCAAAGCGACATTGAGGGTCTGCACATCGAGGCTGCCAGTTTCGATGAATTCGAAGCAATCATCATCGAGGAGGCGCCCGAGTTGATCATGGCCAACCATCGAATTCCGTCCTGATTCGCCATTTCCAGGTTGAATTTAACGACCGAAATTACAGGTAGTGAAATGATGAATTCCGCCAGGTTTTGGGGATTTTTGATCGTCCTTGGGGCCGTTGTCGCCGATTCGCAGGTGACCGCTCAAAGTCTTTCGGAAATCCGTGCGAGGTCACGAGCAATAGAAGAGGAAGTCGCCGAAATCCGGGAGCGGGAGTTTAAACGATCCATCAACGTCGAGATTCAGAATGAGACCGGTTTGCGGGCCTATCTCGAACGTCAGGCGACACTTCAGCGCGGTTCGACATTGAGCTTCGAAGACCTGGATCGCTACGTTCGGAAACTGGGCCTTTACCGGGGTGAGGTCGTCCTGGATCGGTCTTTTTTCCTGGACGCCACAGGAGCCGGAATTGCCGCCTACTACGATCCCGACGTGGATACGTTCTATCTGCTGACGGAGGACATTCCGGCGGATGCGCTGGGAAACCTCCTTGCACATGAACTGTGCCACGGTCTGCAGGACCAGTACTTCGATCTTAACGAATTCTTCCTCGACCAGGTGACCACCTTAAACTCCGACGAGCTTCTGGCTCGTCAGGCCGTCCTCGAAGGCGAGGCGACGTACGTCGCGTTGATCTGGTTACTGAAAAACCTGCGCGGTCGAACGCCCTCGCTGGGCGTCCTGCAGGCGACAATCGGATCGCAGTTGCGGCTGAACGTGGAGACGCTGAGGACGCTGATGAAGGATAACGCATCGGCGCAGGGTGATTTTCGAGCGGCGGCAAGGGTGGATTCGATTCCCGCATTCATGATCCTGCAGCCCAACAAGGTCTATAATTTCGGGATGAATCTTGTGCATCATTTTCGGAAGCGGGGATGGGAGCAGGTCGACCGGTTGTTTACAGATCCGCCGGTTTCGACCGAACAAATTCTGCATCCGACGAAATGGTCCGTCGGTGAAGAACCGGACCGGCTCGCGTGGCCGGCCTTCGAAAACGAGGACATATTTGATGGCTGGGAGTTGATGCATGCGGATACAATTGGGGAATTGATGTGGCGTATCATATTCTCCGAGTTTGACATGGAGATCGCCGGCGAATTGGCGGCGGAGGGATGGAATGGAGACCGGTTCGCGATGTTCAGATCGCGCGACGGTCAGGCGTTGTTATACCTGCTGTATACAACCTGGGACAGCGACGACGATGCGGATGAGTTTGAAGACTGGTACGGCGAGTTGCTGGCGTTGAAATACCCGTCGGACGGTACCCCCTATACCGTATCGCGGCATGGTCGGGATGTGCTCGTTCTGGAGAGTGATCGGGACGTGGACACCGATGCCATCCTTGCGTTTATGAGAACCGTCCGCACCTGGGAACTGAAGGCGATCGGCGCTGTGGACTTCGACGGCAGCGGCATGGTCGACTTCAACGATTTTCTGCTGTTTGCAAGCAACTTCGGCAAAGACGAGCTTGCTTCGGATTACGATCCGGTCTACGACCTGAATCAGGATGGGCAAATCAATTTCCCCGACTTTCTGGAATTTGTCAGGCATTTTGGTCGGTCAACGTCCTGAAGCTTATACGCGCGGCTATATTAGCACTTACCGGGGGCAGGTCAGCAACCTGATTTCATATGCGTATAATCGATCCTCACGTTCACGTCTGGGTGAACGACCCGGCGTACCCATGGGCCCCGGACAATGCGAACCCGCCCGCGGAAGATGCGACCTGTGAGCAGCTGCTCCGACAGATGGCGCGTCACGGTACGGAGAAGACCGTGCTGGTGCAGGTGATTCACTACAAGTGGGACAACCGGTACGCGGGCGATTGTCTGAAGAAATACCCGGACAGCTTCGAAGGGGTCTGCCGCGTGGACCCGGAGAGTCCTGCCGCGGCCGACGATCTGAGCCGGTGGGTGGAGGAATACGGCTTCAGAGGGGTACGGCTGAGCCCGGGTGCGGGGCAGGAAGGCGACTGGTTCACGAGCAGTGACCTGGATGCGCTGTGGCGGCGAACGCGTGATTTGAAGGTGCCCATGTGCATCCTGACGGCCCAGGGGCGTCTGCCGGACCTGGAGCGCTGGATTCAGCGATACGAAGACGTACAGGTCTGCGTGGATCACATGGCATGGCCGCCGGTGGACCGGTCCGACGCCGCCGCGAACCTGCTGCGGCTCGCCCGTTATCCGGAAGTGTACGTAAAGATCTCGGGCACCTGGGCAGTTTCTCGTGAATCCTATCCGTACCGGGACACCCACGCGGTCGTCAAACAGATCTACGACGCCTTCGGGCCCGAACGGCTCATGTGGGGCACCGACTGGCCGCTCGTCGAACAGAAGTGCGGCTATGCCGGCGCACTGGATCTGGTAAGAAAGGAACTCGCGTTTCTTGGCGACCGGGACCGGGAATGGATTCTGGGCAGGACCGTGCTCAGGCTCTGGCCGTTCGACTGACGGGCGGAAACACAGGAGGCGTTCATGTACAAGGTGTCGTACGACGGTACGAACAAGAAGGTCCTCTGGCAGGAGATGTGGCGACACGAGTTCGAAGAGGCCCTGAAGCACGATCCGGTGGTAATACTGCCCACAGGTTCGGTGGAACAGCATGGCCCGCACTGCCCGATGGACGTGGATATTGTGGGCCCGTTCTATATGGCGGTGCGGGTGGCGCAGCGGGTGGATGACTTCCCCGTAATCGTCGCGCCGCCGATCTGGTCCGGATTTACGCACTACAACAAAGGGTTTGCCGGTACGATCAGCCTGCGGATCGAGACCTACCTGAACCTGGTCGGCGACGTGTGCAGGAGCGTTTATGACAATGGCTTCAAACGCATCGTCATGGTAAACGGCCACGGGGGCAATATGGCGCCCAACCACGTGGTGCGGGACACCGTCGCAGAAGAGAACGTGTTCGTGGTGGCCTACAGCTGGTGGCAATCGGTCGCAGACGAAATGCTGGCGTGGAGCGATGCGGACAACGGGAGTGTGGGACACGGCGGGGAGTGGGAAACGTCGGTCATGCTGTATCTGAGGGAGCATCTCATCGTGAAATCCCTGATGAACGACGACGTCTTTCCGAATCCGTTCAGCGAGGATCTGCGGCACTTCGGCGGATTCTCCGAGCGCCGCAGGGATACCCGTGACATCACCGGCACGATGGGCAGTTCGAGCGCGGCAAGCAGGGAAAAGGGCGAGAAAGTATTCAACCTGGCCGTAGAGCGCCTGGAGCGCCTGGTCAGGGAGTATCACGAACAGCCGGTCAGGCAGTACAAAGAGTTCGGCTCGCATTGTCCATGAGAGCCGGCGTCCCTGTGCAGGCGGAGCAGGAGATGTCCTGCAAAGGGACTTGCCAGGAGGTTCAGGGACATGTCGGATCTGCTTTATTTTGACTGTCACGCGACTCTTGGGCAGCGGCCCATGAAACATCCACGGGTGCGCTGGTCTACGGAACACCTGCTCGAGGACATGGACCTGTCCGAGATATCCGGCGCGCTGGTCACGCACGGCGTTGCCCGGAGTTACGATCCGGTTTACGGAAATCGACGACTGCGGGAGGAAAGGGCCAGGGCGCCTGAGCGACTGTTCCCGCTGTGGTGTATCGTTCCGCTGGGAGACCCTGGTTTCTTTGCCGACGGTGATGCGCTGATCGCGGCGATGGAGGAGGACGACGCCCGCGCCGTGCGCCTGGTACCGGGCGGGTTTTCCATGCACCCGGAAATCGTCGGTCCCACGTTCGAGGCGCTGCAGCATCATGGCATCCTGACGCTGCTCGAAGTGGGATGGGGAATGCCCGATATATTCGGGTTCTTCCACGAGTTGCTGTCCCGATACCCGCGCTTGCCGGTACTGCTGACGGACCACGTATGGAGCCAGCAGCGCCACGTCCACGCCCTCATGCAACGGCACGAAAACCTGCATCTGGAGTTCTCTTCCTACCAGATCAACCGCGGTATAGAAAAGTACGTGGCCGACTTCGGTGACGAACGCCTGCTGTTCGGAACCGGGGGCACCGAAAAGTCGCCGGGCGCGGCGCGTTTTTACGTGGATTACGCGCAGATTCCCGAAAGTTCCAGGCGCAGGATTGCGGGCGGGAATCTGAAACGGCTGCTGAAAGGGCAGGGACCGGCCCAACCCGCGTCGCCCTCGAGCAAGGCGGACGGAATCACGGCCGAGGCCAGGGCGGGGCGGCCGCTGTCCGTTCCCGTACTGGACGCGCACTCCCACGTGTTGCATGAAGGCGGCCAGACGGCGGGCGTGAACTATCTCATGTACGATGGAGACGCCGAACACATGCTGGCGCTGAACGCGCTTTGCGGCATCGATCGGACGGCCATGATGAGCTGGAATGCGCCGGTTTGCGTGGATGCGCAGGACGGCAACGAGATTGTCACGCGCGCCATGCGGGAATTCGGCGATCAGGTGATCGGGGTGGCGGTCATCGACCCCACCCATATGACCGCGGCGGAGATCGATGCGGAGATCCGCCTGAGGTATATCGACCAGGGATTCGTGGGAATGAAGCCTTACGTGCGGATGAACCTGAACTACGAACACGACGGATTCACACCCTGGTGGGAGTTTGGAAACGAGTACAACCTGTACGCGTTGATGCACGTGGCCGGGCACACGGGCGGGGTGGCCGGCATCGGACGGCTGGCGGGCAGGTTCCCCAACGTGAGCTGGCTGATCGCGCACGCGGGGGGCAGCTATCCGTTCGCGGAGGAAGTGGCCGCGTGTATCCGGGACCACCCGAACGTGTACGCCGAGATTACGCTCACGCCCGTCACGAATCGCGTGGTGGAGTTTCTGGTTGCGGCAACGGACGAAGACCACGTGCTGTTCGGCACGGATGCGCCGATGAGAGACCCCCGGCAGCAGCTCGGTTGGGTCGTCTGGGCCGACTTACCGCTGGCAGTAAAGAAGAAAGTCCTTGGCGGGAATTTCCAGCGGATACTGGATCGTGTGACGCTGCCACGTTCGTGAGTTCAGGTCGTACGATTTGACGTGAGGGAGGAAAAACAGGAGATATGGACGGCATTCGAGTCGCTCTGTTCGGGTTGACGCACCCGCATGCCCTTGGGCACCTGAAAACACTGCAGTTGTCCGATATGGTGGGTAGTATCGTCCTGTTTGACGACGACCCACGGGTAGTTGCGGATGTTCAGGAAAAAATGGGTACCAAGGTCCAGGGCGGTTATGACAACCTCGATGAACTGCTCGATTGCGAATCCTTCGAGGTGGGCATCGCGGACTTCCGGAATCACTTGAACGGTGCGCTCTGCCTCAGGCTGATCGGGAAGGGCGTCCACGTGATCAGCGAGAAGCCGGTTTCCAACTCCACGGAAGAGCTGTCCCGAATTGTCGACGCGGCGTCGCGGCAGGGCGTTAAGCTGGGTGTGATGTACCAGAACCGGTACCATCCCGTTGCCCGGGAGGCGCGCCGTCTGGTGGCGAATGGGGTCATCGGAAGGGTCACGGGGTGCGAGGCCCGGATGATTACGTCGCAGGTCAGATTCAGAAATCCCGGACACTGGCTGTTCGACAAAAAGATGGCGGGCGGCGGGATTCTCTCCTGGCTCGGATGTCACTATATCGACCTGCTCCGTTACGTCCTGGATGACAACGTCGTGGAGGTATCCGCGATCGCCGATACCCTGAGCGGTGAAGATATCGACGTGGAAGACGTGGCGTCACTTGCGTTCAGGTTCGGAAGCGGAGCCATCGGCAGTCTGCACGCCGGGTATCAGCTTGCGATGAGCATCCCCGGTTATTCCGGCGCCACGTACGACACCTTCGTCGGCTTTCGGGGTACCGAGGGAAGGGTGTACTGGAACCCTGTCGACCGGCCGCCTGTATTGCACGCCGAGAGCGCCACCGAAGGCTGGCGGGCATCGCCGGTGCGCTCGTTTCATTACGCGTTGCCCGAGCTGGACTGTTACGGGGGTGCGTTCGGACTTGCGTTTCTGGAACGGTTTTTCCATTCCGTGAACGGCGACGGTGAGCCGCCCGCAACCGGCGAAGACGCGCTCCGGGTCTCCAGGACAATCGATGCGGCATACGCATCCAGTGAAACCGGCCGCCGGGTCGCAATCACTCTCTGAGCCTGTTGCTCCGGGCAATTCATGACCGATTCCAATGAGATGAAGACCCTGGCTGGAGAACCCGTCCGGCCACTGGGCCTTGCGGGCGCTCCCGAGTCGCAAAGCGGGTTCGCATCCATCGCTCACGGGGCCGGGGTGAATTTCTTCTTCTTTTACGGGCTGAACGTTGACGGAATGGTGGACGGCTTGAAGCGGCTTCTGCGTGGGCGTCGGAACGAGGTATTCGTCGCCACGGGGACGGAGTCCCGCGATCCGTCCCGGATGAGGGAATATCTTCACGCCGTGCGTGAGGCGCTGGACGTAGACACTATCGACCTGTTTTTTGCGGAGTACGTGTCGCCCTCGGATGATCTGGACGACGTGCTCGGAACAGGCGGGGCTGTCGATGAAATCCGGAAATGGAAGGATGAAGGCAAGGTCCGCTACGTAGGCGCAACCGCGCACAGCCGTCCGCTTTCGCTGTCCCTTATCGAAAGCGGGCGGATACAGGTGCTGATGCACCGGTACAATATGGCGCACCGGAAGTCGGAAGACGAGGTGCTTCCCGCCGCCATCGCCGCGGGCGTTCCGGTGGTCGCGTTCACCTGTACCCGCTGGGCGTCGTTGCTCGAGGGGCATGCAGGCTGGCGGGGACAGGTCCCCTCTGCGGCGGATTGCTACCGGTTCGTGCTTCGGCACCCCGCCGTTGCTCTGGCATTGACGGCGCCGGCGACGGAAAACCAGCTGCGTCGAAATCTCAAGGTGCTGTCAGAGCCTCGTGAACCGGCCGCGGAAGAGATGTCGGCCTGGAAGGCATACGGCGACCTGGTTTACGGAGAAGGCGGCGATGCATTTGAAACG
>CAZKDZ010000237.1:0-7843 GCA_964551635.1 uncultured bacterium
GGACCAGGTTGGCGCGGTAGGTCTGCTGTTGTCCGTTGGCGCTGCCGGTTACGCCATTCACGATTCCGTTTTCCCGGACCAGATCTTTAACCGCAAATCCCTCGATGCACGCGTCGACGCTGTTTCGGGCTTCACGGAAGAGGAAGGCGTCAAAAACCGTCCGGCGGATGACGAATCCCTCCATGGGGAGATCCCGACCGGTACCAATGTCGTGAAGCGTATGCCGCTCCAGATCGATCCAGGCATCCACGTGATCCGGGCTGCTGAATACGATTTTGTTGATGAGGGCGCCGGGCAGATCCCGAATCCTGTCGAGCAGGCCGAGTTCGAGCAGGATGGCAACGGCTTTTCCCGACAGGGCGTCGCCGCAGATTTTGTCTCTGGGAAAAGTGGACTTGTCCAGAAGAAGGGTCTTCAGACCGAGTCGCGACGCGTACAGAGCGGCGGCGGCGCCCGCCGGCCCTGCGCCGACGATGATGAGATCATAGCTGGTTCGTTGAGGGTCCGGCATAGCAGTCCGATGACAAAATCGCTCTGCAGGCGAGGGAGCGCAACGCAATATTTCGACCGCAAGGGCCGGCCGCAGCCCGGATGGACTTTATTATCGGGCTGCATAGGTCTCTGGAGCGCGACGGCGGTAGATTCATCATACGGTACGTTTTAACATATCCTTATCGGGCGCACGCGTCAAGCGAGAAAACCGTACCGCACACAGCAGGAAGGACCGGGAATTGAGCAGGAGACAAGCGCGAAAATCAAAGCGGCAGCGCCACGCCGGTATCCGGAATCCGGCGACCGTCGCAGGCGTGTTCCTGGGTCTCCACGTCCTTCTCGCCTACTGGCGTCCCAATCCCTTCTGGGGCGCGGACTTCCTGTATTACTATTCCGACCCGCTGCGTGTTGTCTTCATTCTGCTGGCCGTGCTCGTTCTTGTTCCATGCCTTCATACTCGAATCGGCGCCTTCTTCGGGACGGTTTCTTCGATACTCTGGGGCAACGGCGCCCGCACCTGGATCGTTCGCATCCTGCTGATTCTCCTGGCGCTTTCGGGATTCATTGCGCTCCAGTCGGCCAGGCACCTCCTTGGAGACGGGTACCTCTATCTGCGGGAGTTGGACGCCGGTATCACACAGCGCGTCGACCGGGCGCCGCTTACCTTCAGCCTCATTCGATTCCTGCACGGTGCGGGCGCGGCACTCTGGCAGACCGCCGAGAACACGTACCGTGTCTACAGCTATGCCTCAGGCCTTCTCTATCTGCTGCTGGCCCTGGCCACGGCCGGTACCCTCGGAAGGAACGACCGGGAGAAATCCGTGGCGTTCGCATTCCTCCTCACCGCGGGTTACGTGCAACTCTTCTTCGGATACGTGGAGAACTATGCCTTCTACATGCCGGCCAGTCTGCTCTACCTGCTTGCGGGTCTTCGGTGTCTTGAAAACCGGGCGCCGCTCTACGCGCCCGCGATGGTGCTGGGACTGCTCGTCCCGTTTCACTTTCTTTTCGTTCTCTTCGCGCCCTCCCTGCTCATCCTTGGCTACCGCAGGGTTCGGCAGAGCGAGGCATCGTTGCCGCGATGGAAGAACGTCGGGGAACAACTGGCCGCGTTTTGTACCGCTCCTGCTGCCGCTGTGCTGGTCTTCTGGATCGCCGGTTTCGACTTCGGCGCTTTTCTGGATCGGACCGGCGGAAAACACCACATTCTCCCCCTGTTTGCGGATCCCGGCTTTCATGTGCCCTACCGCATTGTCTCCGTTTCCCATTTTCTCGATTTCGTGAATCTCCAGATCCTCTCGGCCCCCGCCGCGGTGATGGCGGTGTTCCTATTCGGCCGAAAGGACTTTCGTCACCATCCATTTCTGCTTTCGGCCGCCGCTGTCCCTCTCCTCTTCACGTTTATTGCCAATCCTGAAATCGGCGCCTTCAGAGACTGGGACATCCTGGCGCTTCCGGCCCTGCCGCTTACGCTCTGGGCCGCCTCCGCCCTGCTGGAACGACGTCGACGGGATGAACGGACCCACCGAAACGTCTCTGTCATATGCGCGGCTGCCGCCCTGCACACGATGCTGTGGATTGGTCTGAATGCCAACCCCTCTGCCGCCGAGGCGCGATACGTGCACCTCGTGGGCGGGCTGAACGGGCATGCCGCATCCTACGGTTGGGAAACACTCGGGACGTACTACCGGCTGCGGGGAAAAACGGTACCCGCGCTGAACGCCTATAGACGCGCGCTCGATGCGAATCCGAAAAACCCCCGCCACTGGTTGTCCGTCGGCATCATCTATTGCGACCTCGGCCGGCCGGAGCGTGGGATCGACCACCTCAGAAAAGCAACGGAGATCCAACCCGATCTCGCCGAAGCGCATATCAATCTGGGCGCCGCATTCCTGGGGACCGGGCGGCACGAAGCCGCGATCGACCACCTTGAGAAAGCAGTCGAACTTCAGCCCGAATCCGCGCTCGCGCTTGTCAATCTCGGCGCCGCCTACAACGAGGCGGGAAGATACAGTGAAGCCCTTGCCCCGCTCAATAAAGCCCTCGACTTCCAACCCGGACACCCGGGCGCCCACGTCAATATCGGCGCCTCATACCACGGCCTTGGCCGGTACGGGGAGGCCGTAAAGCACCTCGAGACCGCGCTCGAGCTTCAACCCGCCCTGGCCAATGCGCAGACGTACCTGAACATCGGCGGTACTTATCACAGCATGGGTCGGTTTGAAGAGGCGATCCCGTACCTCAAAAAAGCCATTCAGATCAACCCGCGGCTCACGAATGCCTACTTCAACCTGGGACTGGCCTACGGCGCGCTGAATCGCATGGAGGAAGCGAGAGCCAACCTTCGAAAGGTGCTTGAGCTGAATCCCAACGATCCCCAGGCGCCGGTGATCAGGCAGTTGCTGAGAAAAAGCCGTTAGACGGAAGTAGAGGGTAGACGTTAGAAAAAAGGCGGTTAGACGGGAGAGGTGAGACGGGATAAGAAGTCCTTGCCCGGTATGTAATTCCTTTTTGCCTTCGGCACGAGAAGAGACCTCACGAGGCAGGTAAACTCTCCCGTCTCCCCGCTTTTAAGGGACACGCGGTAGGCACGATTTTGAACAGAAAGGCAAGAAAGGATTTGTCATTTGCAAGCCGGTTCTTTTCTGATAAATCCTTATTTTTCAATTTTTTACGTCCTTTTTCTTATGCGCGTAAGAAAAAGGACCAAAAAGAAGCGCGCCCTTCGGCAGGGGGCCGGTTTTTCCGTGAACCAACTCCGAGGCATAGATGTAATTCGGGTGGCCTGCAATATCGTCAGCTGTTCCAATGCGACGCTGCTGGACGGATAAGCACGGAGAACCTGCCTCCGCCCGCGTAGCGGGTGACCTGTTGTTCCAGTGGTTTTTAGGAACAACAGGGGACGCGTGGTTCTGGCGTCCGAGGCTGCTGGTGAGCGGCGCGCCTTTTGCCGCGAACAAACCCCCCGTACCCCCGGTCGCTCGAACTGAAAAATCTGCCATTGCGCGAGACTTGGCCTTTCTCCCTCTTTCCTTTAGGAGAGAGGGCCGGGGAGAGAGGTCTGGGCGGTGGGGAACGGTTGTTTTTGATCTTGCTCTTCGTTCTTGCCTTTAGCTGATGGCTGACCGCTGTTTTTTGCGACATTGGTGATGCGCTTGGAACGGATCTATTTCATCTCAGACGTCCATATCGGCGCGCCGGGAACGGGAGACGCAACCCGGGAGCGGGAAGACGTCCTGATTGACTTCCTGAAGTCCATCCGGCACGACGCGGAGGCGCTGTACATCGTCGGCGACCTCTTTGACTTCTGGTTCGAGTACCGCACGACGGTCCCTTCGAGCGGCGCCCGCGTCCTGTTCGAATTGTACAACCTCGTGGAGGCCGGCGTTCGCGTGATCTACCTGCCGGGGAATCACGACCTGTGGCCGGGCGAATACTTCTCGGGCCAGCTCGGAGTTGATCTGCCGGGCGGCCCTATTACAGTTACGCACCAGGGTCTCAGGATCCACATTGCCCACGGAGACGAAATCCGGACCGACTGGCGGTTCCGGCTCAGCCGCGGGATTCTGAAGAACCGGTTCTGCGTGGGCCTGTTTCGTCTGCTTCATCCGGACCTGGGGGCCATCCTCGCCAGGTACACCTCCCGGCTCTCCGAATACCGGATCCGGAGACGGGGTTCGGGTAACCGGGATATTCTATACAAAGCAGCGAGAGAAAAAATCAGCCAGGGCGTCGACATTGTCATCCACGGCCACTACCACTTCACGCTCCACGCCCGCGTGGGCGGTTCACCAGACGATCCGGCAGACACGGAAGCGCGTGCAGAAGACCGGACCGATGTCCGAACCGAACGCAGGGGTGAACTGGTCGTCCTGGGCGACTGGATTCAGCAATGTACCTACGCTGTATTGGAAGACGGCGGAATCCGGCTGGACAAATGGAATGAGGGCAAATTGCCCGAGCAGGCGATACGGATGGAAGAAGAGGGTTAGAGAGATTGTGATGCGGCGGCGACCCCTTCACACTCCATTGCGCGATCTCCTCCGGGTGAACTCATGATTCTTTCAATCGACCAGGGCACCACGGGTACGACCGTACTCGTCATCGACCGCGCAGGCGATATCGTCGGCCGCGCCTACTCGGAATTCGGCCAGATCTATCCGCAACCCGGATGGGTTTCTCACGATGCGGATGAAATCTGGCGCTCCACCTGCGCGGTGATCGCCGACGCGATCGGAGATTCGGGCATCCGCCCTGCGGATCTTGCAGGCATCGGGATCGCCAATCAGCGGGAAACCACAGTCGTCTGGGACCGTCTCACCGGAGAACCGGTGCACGATGCCATCGTATGGCAGTGCCGGAGGACCGCCGACCTTTGCCGGCGCTACCGGGAGCGGGGCCTGGACGAGATGGTCCGCAAAAAGACTGGCCTTGTGATTGACGCCTACTTCTCTGCCACGAAGATCGCCTGGTTCATGGAAAACGTACCCGGTCTCCGTCCCAGGGCGGAGGCTGGCGACGTCTGCTTCGGCACGGTCGATACCTACCTGCTCTACCGGCTTACCGGCGGCGACATCCACGCAACCGACCTGACCAATGCATCTCGCACCATGTGTTTCAATATCCATTCGCGGGAGTGGGACCGGGACCTGCTCGACGCGTTCGATATCCCCCGGGCGATACTCCCGGACGTGTATCGTTCAGCCCATGTATTCGGACGCACCCGGGGCGCCGGTCCGCTGCCGGAGGGTATCCCGATTGCCGGCATCGCGGGAGACCAGCAGGCGGCGCTTTTCGGGCAGCGCGGCGTATCCGAAGGCGACGTCAAAAATACCTACGGCACGGGCTGCTTCGCGCTGTTCCACACGGGCTCGAATGCGTTTCCATCGGAAAACGGCCTGCTCACCACGCTTGCATGCGATTCCCGCGGCGGTCCCGCGTTCGCCCTGGAAGGCTCGGTTTTCAGCGCCGGCTCGGCCGTCCAGTGGCTGCGCGACGGTCTCGGTCTGATCGCGAATGCGTCCGATACGGAAGCGCTGGCCCGATCGGTTCCGGACAATGGCGGCGTGTATCTCGTCCCCGCCTTCACGGGCCTCGGCGCGCCGTACTGGGATCCCGACGCCCGCGGCACGGTGGTGGGCATCAACCGGGGCACCCAACGCGCCCACTTTGCGCGCGCCGCCCTCGAATCCATCGCCTACCAGAGCGCCGCGCTCGTGGATGCCATGGCCGCCGACACCGGGCGTCCCGTCACCGGTATGCGGGTAGACGGCGGCGCCTCCGCCAACGACTTCCTGATGCAGTTCCAGGCAGACATCCTCGACGTGCCGGTCATCCGGCCACGCCATACGGAAACCACCGCCCTGGGCGCCGCCATGCTCGCGGGCCTGGCGACCGGTTTCTGGACGGACCCCAATGCGCTTTCAGACCTGAATCCTCCGGAACGCACCTTCGAGCCCTCTATGCCAAAGGAAAAGCGTGACGCCCTGCTGCATCGCTGGCGCCACGCCGTTCGAACCGCCCGCCAACACGGCAATCCGGTAAATAGAGACAAGGAAGAAGGAAAAAGGAAGAAGGAAGAAAGGAGAAGAGGCGGTAAGTAGAGACGAGGAAGAAGGAAGAAGGAAGAAAGACGAAAGGGCAAGAGGCGGAAACTTTCCTGTATGAGATGCATCGGAATGGACGCGCATTGTGTTCAGCGAGAAGTGATTCTCAAAGGGCAGCGTGAGACCGTTTGGATGTGATCGTCTCCCGGCTCGTGACAACTCAATTCATGGCTCCAATCGAAAAGTCCCGCGTTGATTGGCCAGATCGAAAAATTCGCGGTCTTGCGCAGCGTGGACCGTAATGGCAGCAATCACGCATTTTCTCTTGAAAGGGAAGAGGACCAGGTACCAGATCCCGAATCCAACAATGGCGTATGGCCACAGACCGGTGAACGCCAGGTAGCATGTCACCACCAGCACGATCCATTCAAGCTTTCGGGCAAACATATTAAAAATGAGATGACTCCAAGGCAGCTTCCACTCCAGCGCACACCGGTGTCTCCACGACACGTTGAAGACGACCGCTCCTCTTTCATTCACATGCCGGGAAAGGGTTTCCCAATCAACCGGTGGCTTCGCTTCAGTTTCGCGGGCGCTTTCCGGCTCGCTTGCCAAGCTCATGTCTGATGGTTTTTCCCGCTTCGCCATGGTGTCGGCTCGTTCATCGCTTCGTACCCTGCCCCGGGTTCTTTACCGTCAGGTCAGAGAGAGCTGTCCAGGGCAGGAGTCGATTCGGGACCGGTGTGGTTGGCGTTCCCGGGAGCGAGGTCATCCTGCCCTCGCTCCGGATGTGGGTGAATCATGTAGTGAAAGCGTGCAGATTGCGTTCGGTCGCAGGGCGCACGTGTCCGGTGGCGAAACGCTGAGCCCGCACCTTCGCACAACATTTCATCCTGAGGAGGCCAGCGCGCTCAGAATGACATGTATTAGGATTGTCATGCACGTGGCTTCCCGCTGTCATCCAGAGGAAACCTTCAGGCCGACGAAGGATCTACTGCAGCATCGGATCATCCCCCTGGGATTTTTCACGTGTCGATAGCTGATAGGCAGCACGTCCGCCTGCAGCGGGACGAATGCGGCGAAAGATGTTTCGACTCCGTTCAAAGTGACATGCGTTCCAACAAACACCGACCGATGGGAACCTGGTTTCCGTTGTCCAAGTCAAACCCGAACAAGATTGCGAATAGGAGCTGCTTTTCGAACCTTATCTCTGAGCATCACACGGTTCCTGGACAGCAGCGGTTTTCATTGATTCTTGACAACTGCCTTGTGAATGGTATATTTCGAGCGTGCTATGGCATTTGTGCCCCCCGGAGGATAGTATTCTCCGGCCCGACGCCCACTGTCTCTGACATGGGCGTTTCTTTTTTGGATTTGACGCCTTTCGAAATTTCGCCTCGATTTTATTTCCTACCGCCGGAATCCGTCCAAGGGAGGGTATGGCAGCCCTCTCCCGCCTCCCCGCCTTCAGCTTTTTCTCTTCGTTCTACCTTCTTCCTTTTTCCTTCTTCCTTTTTTCCTCTCTACTCGTCCGTAACGCAGCCCTCGGAAGCCGTGGTCACGGTCTTGATGTATTTGTAGAGCGTCCCCTGAGAGGCCTTGTAGGGAGGCGCGGTCCAGGCCGCGCGCCGTTTCGCCAGTTCGTCGTCGCTCAGGTGTACGCTGATCTCGTTGGCTTCCGCGTCGATTGTAATCACGTCCCCGTTTTCGACAAGGGCGATGGCGCCGCCCTCCTGCGCTTCGGGCGTGATATGCCCCACGACGAACCCGTGCGATCCGCCGGAAAACCGTCCGTCCGTTATCAG
>CAZKDZ010000238.1:0-5431 GCA_964551635.1 uncultured bacterium
ACCGAGGACGATTCCCTCTTTGAGCATTTCCATTAGATTCCCGGGCATTTCAAGATTCTCCTCTCTACAGGAGTTGATACGGCCCCGGCTGATCCGGCATCGACGTCGGTTTCCCGATGGCCTCCGCCATCGCACGGATATGATACGGCAGGGCCCCGCAGCACGCGCCGATGAGACCGACACCCATATCCCAGGCATCCCTCGCGTAGTCGGCCATCTCGCGTCGTGGCTGGTGGCGGAGCTCGAAATGCACGCTGGATCCCGAGGCGATCTCCCGGGTATACTCCGCGCCGTTCTCCAGCACGTACGCCAGGGGCTGGGCGCAGACGGGAACGGACACGGCGTCCATCATCTTCCGCATGATATCCCGGTACATGTACCACGGCCGCCCGCAATTCACGCCCACAACGTCGGCGCCCTCGTCCACGAGCCGTTTCGCGACTTCATCCGGCAGAAGCCGGTCGGCGGTATACTCCCCCGATTTATAGGTGAACGCCACCACGGCCGGCACGCCGGCGGCTTTAATGGGGGGTAAGCCCAACAATGCCTCCTCCACCGAGTAGAAGGTCTCCACGATGAACAGGTCCACGCCCGCCGCCGTCTGCTGTCCCACCCGACGCTCGAAGAACGCCTGCGCCTCGCGCCTTTCCCGCGCGGAAAGGGGCGACCGCCTCCGGTACGATCCGATTCCGGAGGGGCTGAGCGTACCCGCCACGAACCGATCCGGTCCGGCGGCTTCCCGCGCAAGCTCGACCGCGGTACGGTGCACCTCTTCATCCCGTTCCATCCTGCCCACGCCCCAGGTCATGGCCTGAAGCACCTCGGCGCCCGCGAGCGCGAACTCCCTGTGCAGTTGAAGCAGGCCTTCCGGGTGGTCCAATACGGCCCAGGGTACGCCTTTGGCGAAACTTCCCAGGCACCGCCGTTCGAGCTCCAGAAAGTAGCCGCCGTCGCCAAGTACCGGCCCCTCTTTCAGGCGATCCATAAATCCTGATGCCATTGAAATACCTCCTGTTGGGGTCGTTCAATCCGGAAACTCGCCAGCTTTTCGCTTTTCCGAGGGCCTGAAATCCGGAACCTCCAGGCACGCGTTCCCCTGTTCCACGGACTGCACGGCCACGATGGCCGGCGCCGTCAGATCCGCCGACCGGTATACATTCAGCGGAGGGTCCGAATCGTTCAGGATGGCGTCCAGAAACGAGGAAAGCGCGAAATAGTCCATATTTCCGTGCCCGCTGCCCCGGGCCTCCTCGGGCAGATCTTCCGGAGAATATCTCCATTCCGCCTCACGCATGGATTCCTCTCCGGAACTCTCCAGCCAGATCTTCGGCGTGTCCACCCCCGGTGGGCCGCCGTATATCTCCGCGGAGCGGGCGGTCTCCACCTTTCCCCTGGTCCCTTCCAGGTGCCACCAGTGATGGTCCCGGGGCGTCGCATACGTGAATCCGGCCGCCATCCGGATGATCGTATCCTTTTCCGTTTGCATCAGCGCCACCTGGAAATCCGACGCCGGGATGCCTTCGTAATAGTAGCTCTCGGGACGCGTCGCCATGCACGTCACCTTCGTCACCCGGTCCTGAAGCACCGTCAGGATGGGGCCCAGGTCGGTGGCCATGTAAAGAATCGGATGGGGAAACCAGTTCCACATTCTGCTCTTCACGGCCCTCGGATGACTCAGGGCATCGTCCAGCAGGATGCGCTCCCCCGTTTCGGAATCGACCCAGAACCGGTCGGGCGTCATTCCGTGAAGGTACTGTCCCTGGGCGAAGATGACGTGGCCGAGTTCGCCGGCTTCAACCAGTTGTCGCCATGCCTTCACAAATGGGTGGTACATCACCTGCTCGGCCATCTGAAACTTCAACCCGCTGCGTTCCACGGCCACCACCACCCGCCATAAGTCATCCATATCGTATGTCAGCGACACTTCGCAGGACGCGTGTTTCCCCGCCTCCATCGCGCGGCAGATCAGGTCCGGCTGATCGTGCGGCGCGGTCACGATCGCCACCGCGTCGATGTCCGCCTTCGCCAGCATCTCACCATAGTCGGTAAAGCACGCGATATCCGGATCGCCCGCCTCCCGGTGCGCCTGCCCCACAAGCGCCTCGACCCTGTCGCATAGGGCCGTCACGCGGCACGTCCTGATTCGCAGCAGGTTCTTCATCCACGACAGCCTGCCCCGCGGCCCCAGCCCCACGATTCCGATCTTTACCTGTTTCTGTTTGGGCATAGGAGGTGTCTTTCACTGATTCACGGCATAAAAGGTGTAACGCCTGGCGCTGCGCCGGACCTACCCCCTAACTCCCTTGCTGAAGGAAGAAGGAAAAAGTAGCGGTAACTTTAATGTCTGTCACTTCTGCAATCGGACGCTCGCAAGAATCGAATGGAAGCGGATTGCTGAGGAGAGCGGAAAACCGGTGGCGTTTCCTGTCAATCATAGTGTCTATAGATGAACGGCTCGCGAAATCTGGTTTTCCTCCCTCTCTCCCGCGGGAGAGAGGGCCGGGGAGAGAGGTCTGCGCGGCCGGTGGGAGGTCCACCCCGGAGCGAGGGCATCCTGCCCTCGATGGGTCGCGCCCGGTCACGCGTCATGGCGTTGACGCCAAGCTGTGTCTGCTGGTATTGTCGTTGCCTTTGTAGGGGCGACCGGCCGGTCGCCCCTACACGAAACAACCGATCACGCCCGTTTCTGACGTTTGAGATATATTTCAGCAGCACAAGGTGATCCCGAAACAGAAACGGCAGCCGGATATCAGGCTGCCCAGAACTTTAACGAAATATGGGGTCTCCATTCTCAAGACTGATGTAATAGGCCCCTGCCGGACAATGCATCAACGAGGAACTACGGGTCGCCCCGCGTTTGCGAAACCCGCGTCAAACGTAAATACCGGTGCATCTTGCATCTCGCGAGATGCAATAGCGGTTGTCCAATCCACGAAGCTTAATCCTCGCCCCTCATCACCGACATAGCGTTCCCAGGCTTCCTCGTGCATTCGCCTGTCTATCCAGATCACCTGTAAATTCGCCTGGCGGCGCCATTCGGAGAAGTCCAATACCACCTCAAAGCCCAGACGGCGATGCAGAAGGGCGACTGTTTCAACCAGAGTATAGGAGGTTGTCCACAACTCCTGCTCTCTGTCGATCAATTGCTCGTATGTACCATTGGCCCTGACATGAAACAGATCGGTTGAAGAACGGAGGGCGAAGAATGCCGACGTGTCTATCAACACCCGATCAGCGAGTGCCATGGGGATCCGCCGAAGCCAGGTAGTCATCGTGCCTGGAGGAGACATGGGGATCGGGATCTTTACTTGCTCCGACGAACCGCATCAATTCGCGTCTCTCTCTGACTTTTCGTGGATTTATGCTAATGGATACGAGGCGCCTGCGCCTGTCGAGGTCGAGATACACGCCCCGGATTGCCGAAACGCGTTCGTGGACGTCGCCGTTTCCCTCACCGATCTTTACGGTCGCCTTCGATTTGTAGGACCCAGGCGACTTGCCAAGAGCCGCCCTGACTAAGCTCTTCATCTTCTCATAACCCGCTTCCTCAGGCAAGCTATCGTCCATGATAAGAGCGGCACAATGTTGAAGACCCTTGGCTGCTTCCGGTGCCGTGGCCGAACCCGTTTCCATCTTGTCCAGGACATCGGCCAATCCGGCGCGATGGAAGGCAATATCCGATTTCGTAAGACCGAATGGTGACTTTGTTTCGCCTCGGGCCGTAGACGATTCCGGCAGAAGCTCCGCGACACCAGGCAGATATTCTCGGAAGCCTTTCGGGTCCTCACGGTACCTGGCCTGGAGCAGTTCGATTAGGTTTCTTTCCTGGACGCTCATTTGATCCACGCGTTTCAATGCTTGAGTCAATCGCCGGAGTCGAAGCCGGTCAATTTTCGTGTGAGTTGCGGGGCAGCGATTCGCGGACAAACTGAAGGATATCACCGGCAAAACGCAGTCCTTGCTCGCTCTGAAGCGCGCCGTAGTGTTCATAGGCCGCCCCGTCAGCATGCGACCTGGGACTGCGCGTCGGCAGATAGTAGCTGTCGAGCACCCGACCTTTTTCGACCAGGAGCTCCGGTGGTGCATCCGAAAGTTCCATGAGAAGGCGCGCAACAATGTGGCCCTTTTTCCTCTGTCCACCAGCAACATGGATCGCCTTGACGGCCTTCTCGGCCGCCTGGTGCGAGGCGAAGCAGGCCCAGGCGTGACGGCCGGCACACTTTGAGGCTGCAGCGTGCTCCAAATCGTGCTCCGCCTGGTCGAGCCAATCTCTCCATCGCTGCGTCATATTGTTACTCCAACCCTGTCTAATTCCGGACTTCGAAACCACAATATCCGGCCGTCAATTCGCCTTGAATGCCCGCGACTTTTTGACCCATAATGGGAAAGTTAAAATATCCCTAATTCAAAACTTAAGCAAGGGGAAATGGCGGCGTGGGCAGCGTTTGCCGTAGCAGGAACTTGCGCCGAACCTACCGGCTCTCTCGCCCGGCATGGCGTTTTTTGACAGATAAAGCATTGACGGCGTGTAAACCGATATTTAACTTAAACCTCGATGCGACATTTTCCGGTGTATTCGCTCGGATCTGATCAGGAAGGACCCGACAAATGAACAGAGACGAAACGCTCAGACTGCTTCGAGCGCACAAGGCGACCCTTGCGCGGCGCTTTGGCGTTGTGGACCTCGCCCTGTTCGGGTCAATCGTCCGCAACCAGGACAAGGGCGACAGCGACGTGGACATCCTGGTAAAGTTCGACTCGCCGGCAACGTCAAAGCGTTATTTTGGTGTGCAGTTTTACATCGAAGACCTGCTGGAGCGTCCCGTTGATCTGGTTACGGACAAAGCGTTGCGGACGGAGATGCGTCCATACATAGAGCGGGAGATGATCAGTGTCTGAAGCACACTCGGAAGAGCGCAATTGGCGTCTCTATCTTCAGGACATGATTGGATTTGGCGAAAAGGTTCTGGCCTATACGGATGGACTGGAACAAGACGCGTTCATAACCGATACACTCATTTATGATGCCACGCTTCGCAATTTGGAACTGATTGGCGAGGCGGCAACGCACATACCAGGTAACCTGCGTGAGGCGTACTCTGGAATTCAATGGCGTTTGATTATTGCAACGCGAAATCGTCTGGCTCACAGCTATCTGGGTATCGACGAAGACGTCATTTGGGACATCATCCAAACTGATATTCCGAACCTGCTGCCAGCACTACGGGACCTGTTGAATACGACCAGCGAGGATTCCGCAGAAGAAGAACCTACTACCTATTGACTTCTAAAGCAGCGCGTGCTTATAGTTCGATGTCTCCCCTGAAGAGGAAGGAGCCATCGAGATGCCGAAGAAATACGTTGTTCGTCTGAGTCCCGAGGAACGGGAGCAGTTACACGATCTGGTAAGCAAAGGCAAGACGCAAGCCTT
>CAZKDZ010000239.1:0-3658 GCA_964551635.1 uncultured bacterium
CTATAATACCTGTATGTTCTCCCGGATCGCACCTGCCTGTGTTGCCAGCTATGGCCCATAGCTCCCAAATGCGCAATTTCCGCAATATTCCGGTCTTCGCTCATATCCAGTGGTCTGTCGTCCTCGCGACGTTCGTCGTGATCCTCTCTTGCGGCGACCTCGCGAATGCAACCGGCGCGGAGCATCACCTGACCATCCTCCACACCAACGACCTGCTCGGGAGACTGCTTCCGGAACCCTACCTCGGACAATCTGACTGGGGCGGTTTCGCGCGTCTTGCCCACGTAATCGAACAGGAACGAGGCGCCCGCCACGACTCGGTATTGATCCTGGACGGCGGCGACGCACTGGGCGATTCACCGATCGCAGCCGTAGACGCCGGCCGGTTGGTCGTCCAATTGATGAACCGAATGGGATACGATGCCATGGTGGTGGGAAACCATGAGTTCGACTATGGCATCGACTCTCTATACGCTCGACGCCAGGAGGCAACTTTCCATCTGCTGGGTGCGAATCTGGGCGTCAAGTCGGACCGTCCGCCGCTCACCGCGCCATACGTCCTGGAGGAACGGGCCGGGTTGAAGGTCGCCGTGATCGGTCTCGTCTCGGCCGGTGCATCAAAGTCGATAAACAAATTACATAACCCCGCCCTGGGCATTGGCGACCCGAGGGCAGCATTGCAGACGCTGCTGAAGGGACCGGCGGGGCAGGCCGACCTGCAGATCGTTCTGGTCCACATGAACGCCAGGGAGGCCGAAGAACTGGCCCTGGCCTTTCCGGAAGTTGATCTATGGATTGGCGGAAGCCTCGCCAGGGTGACTCCGAAGGGTACCTTTCAGCACGTCGTCCGCTTCGGAGGAGGCGGATACCTGGTGACCACGCCAGGCAGGGGCGTCAAACTGGGGCGCATAGACCTGAGATTGCGACGAGACTGGACGGGGATTGAACTGACGGACGTCCGGCCCACGCTGGTACCGGTTGGCCCTCTTGTGTTGCAGGACAAGCACGTGTCGCGCCTCATCGACCGGCAGCACGAGATCCTGAAACAGGCTCTACGCAAAAATGTCGGCCGCGTTAACGGCCCGATCGTGGACACGCCGCAGTGGGTGGCCGATCTGATACGCGCACGCCTCGACGCCGAAATATGCATTATCAATCATGGGACACTCCGTGAGCTGAATCTCGACGGCGATATCCAACTGGGAACGCTCTTCCAGCTGGTGCGCTACGACGACATTCTGGTTCGCGTGGAGGTAACCGGGAGGCAGCTGCGGGCAATGGCCGAAAGCAGCGCACGACGCACGCGTCAAGGCGAGCAACTGGTGTTTTCCGGCTTCGATCCCGAATCCGGCCGGGTTGGCGGAAGGATGCTCAGCCGGAAGGAGCGTTACCAGGTGGCAACAACCGGCTTTCTGGCCTCCGGCGGTGATGACTACCTGAGTTTCAAGGGATTTCCGGAGCCGATATCGGGCCGGGAGATTACGCTGCTTCGGCTGCTCGAAGAACACCTGCGAGCACATCCTGCTGTCGGCCGTTGGGATGGCGCGAGGCAGGTTGGACGCGGGGTGTGGAAGAACAGGACCAGCCTCAACGGGTCGCTTTCCCTTACCACTGTCGATGCTTCCGCGAGCCGGTATAGCGGCGTGTCGTTCCTTGGAGGAGACGACGCACTTGCCTGGAACGGGCAACTGGAAAGCCACAACAGCTACGAGAGCCGGCGAGGCACGCTCGCCGCGTTATTGCGCACCGGCTTCGGCCAGGTGGTCACTCGCGACCGCCGTCGCGATGCCGTCGATCGCATGGAAGTTGAAGTGCTCTATACGCTGGCTGGACGCCGCCCGGCCCCCTTCGCGGGATTCGACGTTAACACGGTCTGGACCGCCGGACAGGGCGAAAGTCACCCCGTAACGCTTCGGATGAAAGGCGGCGTGTACCGGTCTCTCGGGTCCGATGCCGGCGTTCGCGTCGGTCTCGCCGTCGAAAGGGACTTCGTTGAGGCGGACTACGTCGCCGGGCTGGAAGTCGCGCCGAATTACAGAGTGCAACTGCGCCCCGGCAACGTCCTTGCGTCGGAAACCAAATTCTTCTGGGGAGCAAGCCAGGGGAATACTTTGTCGCTGCAGAATTTCAACAGTCTTCAAGTGCGGCTGGTCGGCAATCTGGCCGCCACGCTGGATGCCAACCTCTTCCTTCATCGGGACAGTACGGTTCAGGCGCTTGCCGTCAAATCCGAGATACACTTCGGATTGGGTTACTCGTGGAGAAAGAAATGGTTTTGATGCAGATTCGGTTGGTGGTTTGAACAAGCGTGTTGCCGACAGCCTTCACCGTGTTTCTATCTTCCGGAAAACCGACGGTTAAAAACGCATGGTGCTGTTTCTGGAGTGTACAATGGAGTTGAACCGAAATCTACAATCGACCGGCGACGGTTACCGAATCTGCGGTTGGCGCGAGTGGGCGTCCCTACCCTCACTCGGGATTGATTCCATAAGAGTAAAGCTGGATACCGGCGCCAGGACCTCCGTGCTTCACGCTTGGGACATCGAAACGTACGCAGACCGTGGGCGTCAATGGGTCAGGTTTCGCGTCTTTCCGGCGCAACGGAACAAAAAAAGGTTCGTCTGGTGCGAGTCGCCGATGACAGACCGGCGCTGGGTGACCAACTCCGGGGGTTCCCGGGAGCGGCGGTTCGTTATCTCCACGGATCTGACTCTTGGCGGCGACTCATGGCCGATCGAACTCACGCTGACGAACCGGGACGAGATGGGATTCCGAATGCTGATCGGTCGTGAAGCCATGCAGGGAAGGCTGATCGTCGATCCCGATGTCTCGTACACAATCGATAAACCCGCAAAGAAAAAGACCCGCCAGAAAATGCAACGTCAAGTCGAAAACGAGGAAAGGGCCCGGGAATGAAGATAGCCATGCTCGCGCGAAACCCGAATCTCTACAGCCACAAGCGTCTGGTCGAAGCCGCTGAAGCCAGAGGACATACAATCGACATCATCAATACGACGCAATGCAATATGAACATCACGGCTCACAGACCCCAGGTCAACTGCAACGGCCGATCCCTCGCCGGTTATGACGCTGTAATCCCGCGCATCGGCGCGTCCATTACCTTTTACGGCCTGGCCGTGCTGCGCCAGTTTGAAATGATGGGTGTGTGGCCACTCAATGAATCCGTTGCCATCGGGCGGTCCCGGGACAAGCTCAGAAGTCTGCAGCTTCTCTCGAGAGAGGGGATCGGCCTCCCCGTCACGGGATTCGCCAATTCGGCGAAACAGGCGGAAGAAATGATCAAGATGGTAAACGGTCCGCCGGTCGTCATCAAATTGCTGGAAGGCACGCAGGGTATCGGCGTCATCCTCAGTAACACCATGTCATCCGCCAAAAGCGTATTCGAGGCCTTCCGGGGCGCGAAGATAAACATCCTCGTGCAGGAGTTCATCAAAGAGGCCGGAGGTTCGGATATCCGCGCATTCGTCATTGGAAACAGAGTGGTGGGGGCAATGATGCGGCATGGGGCGCCCGGCGAATTCCGTTCCAATCTGCACAGGGGCGGCACCTCGGAGCAGATCCGGATCACCCCGGAAGAACGTTCGACCGCCGTTCGGGCGGCGAGGGTGATGGGCCTGAACGTCGCAGGGGTCGATCT
>CAZKDZ010000240.1:0-12750 GCA_964551635.1 uncultured bacterium
CTTACCAGATCGTGTAACTGCTCCCGTTCCTCGGGACTCAGACGAACAACGTATTTCTTCGGCATCTCGATGGCTCCTTCCTCTTCAGGGGAGACATCGAACTATAAGCACGCGCTGCTTTAGAAGTCAATAGGTACTAGAATATCAGCGGACAGTACTGAAAATTCATAGGGGCTATCGGGATAGTACAGGCTCTTGATGATATCCTTTATGGTCCCGTCATCGATCGATAGACGGAAACTCATCTCATCGGGGTGGCCAGACCTGTGTTTTTCCATTCTAAAGTGAAACAAACCGGAATTGTAACGTTCATCAGCACGCCGAAAAAGATGGCAGAGACGCGCGTACACGTTTCTGCCATTCAGAAGGGCCATAAGTTGGCCATAATCCTCAACACCTCGGTCTTCACAGATGCGAAGAAAGATAATTCGGTCGATTGTGCGCCCGACCGCGAAATTGAGTTCACGCTGGCTTAAACTGGGATTCCGCAGGGCCAAATTACGCGCGAGTTTGTTTCGCCATGATTCAATTTCCTCGAGAAAAGACGAGTCGATCTCGGAGGTGCCCCTCTTTTTCTTGTTTGACTCAACGTAATTGTCGAACGAACCCTTCAGGACTGAATCGTGTGAGTAAACGGAATCGATCTCTTCCCAACGATTAATGTATTCGGAGTAATCTATGTAGAAAATGCGAGCCACGGCGGCTCGGTCTGCCTGAGTCGGCCTTATCCGACAATCGTAGACAGCGAATTCTTCGAAATCGGTGAGGATACTGAGAGGAAGCTTGGCCGACCAAGCATAGCGGCGAAGTTGATATGCGGGATGGGTATCGCCCTTGATGTCTACTGAGGGTTTCTTCGCCTCGAGAAAGAACTTGCGAGTACCGCCAATTCGGAAACAATAATCAGGCGCCTTAGTTGCCCCACCGACTTTGATGGCGTCTTCGTGGATGACATTCTTGTAGGCTTCTGCGTAGCCTTGTTTATTGCCCACATCCCAGCCAAGAACTTCGAAAAATGGATCGAGAAACTCCCGCCTTAGTTGAGTCTCGTTGTACGACCCAGACCTGTACGAATCGCGATTACGGTCGAAACGGTCAACCAGTTCAACGATCTCTTTGGGGGCAGTCATTTTGGAATTCTCAGTCAGTCAATATTGTCCTGCTGTCAGTCAAGAAAGCACAGACATGTTGACACGCGGTTTTTTGATTTTCGCCTGTCCGACACAATTCTATCCACCAATTCCATCCGATTTCACGATAGCATATAGGTGCAGAAGATACAGGAGTGATCATCGTTTTCGTCAATGTACGGTATATAGCCGATGAAGAGTTATATTACCGAGATTATTATTGACACAAGGCTGTCGGAGCCATTTCTCTAATGAATGATTCGTGATCAGATTTTTTCGGCAGAATCGTCCTGGAATCATCGAGATCAATAACTATGGTACCAGCGCAACACTTTCGTCCTTCTCGACCTTGTGCGAATGAATCATTCAAGTGCTTTGGCGATGAGGAAGGCAACCCTGCCGCGCAGTATTCTGAAAGTTGTGTACAGGCAATCCAGACATCAGAGATTTCCTCCCGGACTGCAGTAACGATCTCTGGTCGAGGTGTACCATGTCTGCCCCGTCCGATCGAAAATATGACCAGATTCGGAGAAGTGATTTCACAGAACTCCTTGGCAAATGCGGCCAAATCCGTGGAGCCCGTTCTGCCGCCATGATGCGGAAATACGACGATCGGAGCATTTGCATTCACTCCAGAAGTGCGAAGGTCGTCTAAGCCGATGTGGTCAAGATCGCCTGGCAACAGTGCAATTGGGCAACCCTTTTTTAGCAGTCGCATCACTGCACTCACCGAATTGCTGGTCAGTTTTCGACCCCTTCGGTCCTTGCTACCCGGACCCCTTGCGGCAAGATATTTGCTTGGACCAAGTATTTCGAATTGTACATCACCCAAATGGAAATTCTCGCCACTGTCTCTCGTCAATGATGTTTTGAAATCAAGTTCGCCCTTTAGGTCTGCTTGGTCGAGTTCGTATAGAAGATCATCCCAACGTCTCGAACCTTTTGCTGAGTCAGTATTCAAGTGAACTGACTTAATGTGAAACTTTCTGGATGAAAGTACCTGAACGAGTCCCCCGATGTGGTCATCATCCGCGTGGGAGAGGACAATAGCATCAATTTTAGTAATTCCGCTCTCCGACAGATATTCTAGCAATGAACTCCCAAGCCCCGTGTCGATTACCACGACGCCCTCAGAATCAACCAGAACCGCGCTGTTGCCGTGTCCTACATCAAGGATCGCCAGACTACGCTTTATCGCGACCGCTGTTGGCAACCCATCAGTCGGCTTCCCAACTGTCGAAGTAGAGGTCGTCAGGATTCTCGGCTCCCACATTTACCTGTGCATGAAGTCGCTTTTGTGGCGCTACAAGGGATTGGAAATCTCGAGGTAGATTGTCAAATGAAATGGAAATCTTCTCCCTAGAACTCCAACCAGAGATGACTACGTAGAAAAATCCCCTTTCAGCTTCCACCTCCTCGACCCGAACTTGCGTTCTCCAAGGTCTTCGAATTGGCTGAAAGTCGCCATTGAATTCTTGAACGCATTGCTGGAAACCTCTTGCGATGTTGTCAGGATTGAGGTCCCGGGGCTTCAATAGTACTGGTATAAACCGCCGACGGTTTCTCAACGAGATTATATCCACATCAGTGTAGCTAGTGCACAGTACAGCAGGGAAACTATCCTGATAACAGGCGGCGACTAACTCGTCCCCATTGAAATTGGCATAGTTTCCCTTTTTGCGGAGATGAAAATCGCAAAGAACCGCATCCGCTTGAGCAGGTAACGCTTCCACATACCGCTGCAGGTTTCTTAAAGGCCCAGCCTCTGGGACAACTGTCAGTCCCAATTCCTCTATCGGGTATTCGTAACTATCTCTGGCTTCATTGTCGTCGTCGACAATTGATACACGTGAGAATGTCCTGTTTTCCATTTGCAGTGGCATTACTCATACTCCCAGAATTGGTAAGTCGACAGCGATCTCAGCTCCACCGAGTTCACCACGCTCGATCGCATCAACCGCACCTCCAAGATCATTCACCGCATCGCGAACAATCGTAAGACCAAGCCCGGTTCCATTGGCCCTGGTAGTCTCACCAGGCAACCAGATGTTATTCTTGGAAATTCCCTCAATGCCGGGACCATTGTCTAGGAACCTTAGTTCAAATACATCGTCTGTGACACTGGTACGGATCAGGATTTTTCTGTTGTCTACGTTGGATTGTTCAAAAGCGGTGATGCTGTTATTTATCAGATTCGTGACAATAGACTCTACTGCAGCCTCGCTTCCACTTAGATAAGGCGCACCGTTACACAGACAGAGTTTAACGCAGACTTCCCTTTCATCAAGAAATGGTCGGAAGGTTTTAATGACCCCTTCAATGACAGTATGAAGATCGAGATGTGAAATTCTGCGCTTTTCGTGTTGAACGAGCTTGAGCGTTGCGGCCCCGGGCACTTCAAGGCTTGAAATTGCTCGCGTGATTCTCTCTACTGGCTCCTTAAGCGTTCTGTCGTACGCGTCGCGGAGTGCCTTTCTTGCGCGTCTCTCAATTGCACTTATGGTCAATGTGATCGTCTTTATTGGACCTGCATTTGATTCATGTGCAAAGGTTGCGGCTGTGATTCCGGCTGTGCTAAGCGTCCGATAAAGTTGCACTTCCTTCTGTAGATTTCGAACTTCTCGATCTCTCGATCGGTCGTAGGCATCCAGAGCTTCAATCAGAACCTGTTGGAATTCCGTTGGTATTCTGCTTATCGCCGCATTAAGGTTTTGCTTCGATCTGCTCGATTTCCTTGGTGCACTAGCTCGTTCCTTTGCTCTGCGCTTTTCGGCGACCTCTAGCCTTCGTTTAGCCATCCACTCCATTGTGTCCTGAGTGAAAGATCTCAGTTCAAGAAAAGCATCCCCTTCTATGAATCCTGATCGATCCGTTTTTTGAATAAACAGATCGTCGGTATCAGAGACTCTGACTCGTCCTATTGCAGTATTGGTCCCCGGCCGTTCCTCCGGACTTCGTACTCTTCGAAGATTCATGTCTAACCAGTCATTTCCTGGGTTCCCGTAGGGCATCACTCGTAACCCGTTGTGATACAAGTGTACGCCACCGAATTCTTGCAGCCAATTGCGCACCTCGCCAAGTGTGGATGACCGAGTCAAGAACGTCGCCCTATTTAAGATAAAAACCCACAGGTCGAACTCGACGTTGGAACATCGATATTCGTGTCTTTCGCGTGATGCGGTTAGTTCGTCATGATCGGCGGAAAACAGAATCTCTCCTCTCCAGTCAACTACGGACGCGGTTGCTCTGCCATCTGCATTTACAGAACCCACTAAGTGATATTCTGCATCATCGAAGTATCGTTTTTGAACTATCGCTTCTAGGTCTGAATATTCAGGTGCTTTAAGAAGTGGTTTGAAGCCCTCGGGGTCATCGCCGAAGGGGTCGGCCAGTAATATTAGTTCTCTCGCCAGTCGCTTTGCGTCCATCCTACCAATTCTAATCTTCAAATCCTCTAAGTGTATCTCCGTTCCTGTCTTATTCGCTTTTGTGCGTTTGCTCTGTTCAATTCTAAGTTTTACATCGTCGACGTGTTCGACGTTTTCAAAATCCATCCAGTCAATTAGCAAGTCGTATTGGGAAGTCGTTTCCGCACGAGGGTATGTGGTAAGCATCGCGGCCGATCCCATACGCAACGCCGCAAGCCGGCCGAGACCCTTGCTACCTGCTGGAATTCGGCCGAGGCGAGTGCGCTCGTTTTGGGATTTTCCCGACCGTCCGATTACAAGCCAACCATCCTCAATGTCATCAGCGCCCATTCCATCGCCGTCGTCGACGACTTTAACAGACCCGCCCGGCTGGTCAGTTTGGATCAATTCTATAGTGCAGGTCCGTGCATCGGCATCATAGGCGTTTTTGACAAGCTCTATAATTCCCTTGTCAGGGCTAGGGTTTAGTTCCTCGCCGAGACGACGTAGAATGTCAGTTGCAAATCGTATTTGTGCACTGCTCATTCGGCATCCCTCCACCATGGCAGATCGGCAATCGCTGATACTGTTAAGTGCCGACAGCAGATGTATTTATCTAACCATTGGGTTGTCTGTGGATTCCGAAGAACGTCAAGTAGCTCTTGACAAGACTCGATAGTTCCGTCCTTGGGGCGTAGAACAAGAAGATGATTCTCGACTGCAACGGGCTTCTCGGAATTGATTATTGTTCCAAGGGCTCGATATTTGTCTCCCGGCCTTGAAGTTCGCCGAACCACGACAAATGGCGAAGTAAAGACTTTACCCTTAAACCTACGATATTGCGAAACTTCACTGACCGTCTGCCATGTTGGTGAATTGCGAGCATGGACGAACGGATGCGAAGGTCCTTCATGCGGGTCCCGATATTCAACAACAGGACCGATACGCACTTTAAACCATTCGCCCACGCTGTCAGGAGTCGATCTGTCCGGCTTATTCCAGTGAAATCCGTTCGATGCTGTCGATTCTACTTGTATTTCAATGTCCAGTACAAATACATCAACGTCGGTCCACTTATCAAACCTGCCATGTAATTCAATTCGATGTATTTTTGATCGTGATTCAATAAATCTTCGCCATTTTTCGTACCGAGATCCACTTCTGAGCACATCGGGTAAGATCGCCACGATTCGTGTACCAAGGTTTGCATGCACAATGAATGCTTCCATAAAGAGCGCGGCGGCATTTACCTTTCCGCTGGTCCAATCGCAATCTTGAGGTGCGTCTACCAACCCAAAGGGCGGATTTACTACAATGTGAGTTGCCGACTTTAGCGCGTCATCGTCCGTCATCCCGCACCCGGAATCAATCTTGGGAAACGTCTCCTGAATTTTCGGGATGCTGAATTCATGTGAGAGGTTGTTACGCAAAGCTGATAATAACAGTCTTGTCTTGGCGGCCTGAATGAACTCTGGATAGATGTCACGCCCCATTATCTGGGCACCCCAACTCTTAAGAGTAGTACCAAGATCATTGTTTTTGCCTAATCTGGTAGCGCATGCGATTAGCAGATTACCAGTGCCGCACGCAGGGTCCAAAATGACCGATTCATCGTCAATAGTATTAGCGAAGGAATTCACGGCGAATTGTGACAGTTTTGAGCCTGTAAAGAAGGCTCCTGATGTGCGCAATTCCGACAACGAAACGAGCCTGCGCAGTTCCTGCGCAGGCTGCCCATCCAATGCCTCATCTATGCGCGCAACTATCTCATCATCAACCAATGGTTCTTCCAACTTCGAAAGTAAGGTATCGAGATAGTCGAGATATGGTTTGAACTTGTCCATAGAAACCGCATCTTTCAGCCTTGTCCGCAGAGCCAATATCAAAAACAACATATCGGACAAGACGTACTACCAAAATGTACGGCAAGTAGCGATTCTCGTCAAGGAACCGGCGCGTGACCAACACGAAAACACAGCCTTCTGCCCAGAATACAGGCTTCCTGAATCGTTGAATTATGGGCGTTCAGACTCAACCCGTTCCAACGCATCGACCAGGCTCTTCCGGACGAGATCGTACAGTTCGTCGATGTCCTCGCGCTGTACGATCAAGGCCGGGGCGACGGCGAACCAGGTGGGGTCGATGCGGATCAGCAGCCCGTTTGCCAGCGAGGTTCGCTTCAGCGCCCGGCCCAGCTCCGGGAACGGGGCCATCGACTCCGTGTCCTTTACGAGTTCCACCCCCTGCAGCAGCCCGCGGCCCCGCACCTCGCGCACCACGCCCAGGTCCTTCAATCCTTCCAGCTTCGACGCCAGATAGCGGCCGAGTTCCCCGGCCTTCCGATCCAGCTCGTGTTCCACGATTTCGTCGATCACGGCCATTCCCACCGCGCAGGCGACGGGATTGGCCGCGAACGTATGCCCGTGGGCGAAGTTGACATCTGCTTCGACAGGGCCGAGAAAGACGTCTCCCATATCCTCCCGCGCCATCATCGCGCCCACCGGATAGGCGCCGCTGGAGATCCCCTTACCCGCACAGATGATGTCGGGCGTAACCCCGAACGTCTGGGCGGCGAACATCGAGCCGGTCTTGCCGAACCCGGTTATGATCTCGTCGTAGATCAACACCACGTTGTGCCGGTCGCAGACGTCGCGGATCATCGCGAAATATTCCTCGGTGGGTGTGATGATTCCGCCGGTGTTGCCGATCGGCTCCAGGATAACTCCCGCCACCGTATCCGGGTCTTCATTGACGATCACGTCTTCGAACGTCTGCGCGCAGAAACGATTGCATTCCTCCCAGGAAGCAAAACGGTCTCTGTAATAGGTGGGCGGGAAAACCTTCAGGAATCCGCCGGCATGGGGTTCGAACGGCGTTTTGCGTTTTCCCGTCCCGCTGGCAGCCATCGCGCCGAACGTGGCGCCGTGATACCCGAAGTAACGGCTGATGAACTTGTACTTGCCCGGGTGGCCGCTCTGCCGGAAATACTGCCGGGTGAACTTCAGGGCGGATTCGACCGCTTCGGACCCGCCGCTGTAGGACTTGATGAAATTCAGATTTCCCGGCGTCACCTCGCTCAGCTTCTCAACGAAATCCAGCGCCACGTCGGAAAGCCCGTGCATCGGCGGCGAGAATCCCAGCGTCTCCGCCTGCCTTCGCATCGCCTCCAGGACCCGGGGATGCCCGTGTCCGAGCGAGGCCACGAAGATGCCGCCGATCCCATCGAAATAGCGCTTGCCTTCCGTATCCCAATAGTGGAGTCCGCGCGCCTTCCTGACAATGAACGGATGCTCCATAAAGGCCGACGTCTGCTGATAATCCAGAAACGTCCGTTCAAGCAGCCGCCGCCGGCGACCGTCCAGTTTCATCTATTCATTCCTCCGGGCGCACTGAATCAACGGCAACAACAGCCTCTACGACAATTCCTTGGAAGCTGCCTTAAAATTCCCAGCGGTCTTCGCACGGCTGCAAAAGCGCCGGTCGGCGTTGGTCAAACCCACCCGTATAGACAAATATGGGTGGGTTTTCCCGCCTTGACCTCCGCTTTTTCGCTCGTGCTCTGGAACTCACCGGTAATTCTAAGACAACTTCTTAGGCGCCAGCACCAGCCGCTCCGCATTCTTCCAGGCGATCTGTTCGCGTTCGTCGTCCGTGATGTCCGCGGCCGCCAGGAGCGCCGGGAACGCCATCGGCTCGTACAGCGGCGAATCCGTGCCGAACAACACCCTGTCCGCCCCCACTTCACGCACCACCAGCCCGATCATGCCCGTGCGAATCGCTCTTGCGGTACCCATATCCGTGTAAAGGTTGCCCGTTTTGCAGTCCTGGAGCGCATCGATTGCCTCGTAGTTCTGGCCCGGCTGTCCCGCGCCGAAATGCGCCGTTATCAAGGTTATGGATGGAAAGGCTTCGGCCAGCCGCCGCAGCCGGGCCGGAGCCGCATACGATTCGTTTTCGCCGTGGGAAAGCACCGGCAGTCCGAGCGGCTCCAGCTTTTCGAAGAGCCGGAAGGCGGGTTTTATGTCCGCGGGATACTTGTGCTGGACCGGGTGGATCTTGAAGCCAGCGACCTTGGGGTGGTCCTTGAATCGGTCCAGCAACTCCAGCGACTCGGCCATTTTCAATGGATTCAGCACCAGCCAGACGAGCAGATGATCCAGCTTCTCAGCCTGCTGAATGGTCCATTCGTTGCCATAAATCAGCTCCGTAAACAAAGCGGATCCGGACGTCACCACGGTACGCTCGATGCCCGCCCGCTCCTGCAGCGCCACGAAGCCCTCGGGTGAAAACGTCGTAATCTCGTCGAACCACGGTCCCAGATGGGCGTGCGTATCGATGTATCGCATCTGACTCTCCTCCGGAATCAACGGGTCGCCGGCAATGACAATCGGCCCGGTCCGGGCGCCGCGCGACTCTACATCGCCCGGTCCACAGCCTCGATCAACCCGTCCACGTGACTTTCGTCCATCGGCACGGAAACCGCACACATCAAGAGGCCGTTGCCCAGGAAATACCCGTGTTCGATCAGGCCGAGCAGCAGCCGGTGCGCCGCCTCCCTGTCGGTTCGCGCCAGGTGGCGGTAATTCAACATCCCCTCATCCGAAAAGTGGATGCTGAACAACGATCCCACGCCCACGGCTCTGGCATCGACTTCACGCTCCGAAAACAGGCAGTTCATCCCGTCCCTGAGCCGCTTTCCCAGCCGGTTCAGGTGCGCGAACACGTCCGGCGTCAGCTGCTTCAGGGTCGCCAGACCGGCAGCCACGGCCACCGGATGTCCGCTGAACGTGCCGCTTTGAAAGAAACCCGTCGGTCCCCGGGATGAGTCGAACCGGTTCATCAGGTCCGCCCGGCCTCCGAAGGCGCCCACGGGGAATCCGCCGCCGATGACCTTACCGAACGTCGTCAGATCCGGCGCGATGCCATAATGCTCCTGCAGACCCCCTGTTCCCACCCGGAATCCGACGATCTCGTCGAATATCACAATCACATCGTGCCGGCGGGCCATATCGCAAACGAACTGCGCGAACTCCGCGCGCTGGGCCAGGATGCCCGCCCTGGGGTCGAATATCACGCAAGCCAGTTCCCGCCGGTACCGGGAAAGCAATCTCTCCGCGGCGTCTTCGTCGTCATACGGCAGGACGACAACTTCGCCGGCGGCATTGGGCGAAGCGCCGCCCGCCCCGGATACCGAATACGGAGCCGACTCGGGCCCCGCCCTGTCCAGCGGCGGCGCCACGCTCACCTCCACCACGTCGTGGCTGCCGTGGTATCCGCCCTCGAACTTGGCGATCTTCGTCTTTCCCGTGACGCCTCGCGCCAGGCGAATGGCGTGCAGGGTCGCTTCCGTGCCGGAATTGCAGAACCGGATCTTCTCAACGGTTTTCACCCGGCCGCATATCTCTTCTGCCAGTCCCGTCTCCACGCCGGCGGGCGCGCTCAACGCAATCCCCATGGAAACCTGCTCACGCACGGCCTCAACGACCGCCGGATGGCTGTGACCCAGAATCTGCGCCGTGTGGTGGTTGTTGAAGTCCACCAGTCTGCGTCCGTCCAGGTCGTAAAGATAACACCCGTCACCCCTTTCGACGGTCAGCGGATAGGGCTGGTAAAAGTACGCGCCTTTCACCCCGCCGGGCATCACCGCATTGGCCCGATCGAAAGCCGCCCGGGAACGCGGGCTGGCCGTACGATATCGTTCCTCCACCGAAGGGCCGCTTTCAGCCGATGTCTCACCCATGGCGCCTGCTCAATCCAACCTGAAACGCTCGAAGACAATGTGTTCGTAGGGGGATTCCGATCCCGCTTCGTACAGGCAGCCGACCTCGTTCTCAGGAAGCGTCACGAGACAGGAATAGGCCGCGGGGCCTTCGTGCAGCGATTTCGCCAGCGGCCAGGTCCTTCCTCCGTCGCTGCTCGCACGGACGGTCATGTTCACCCGCTCTCCACCGCTGGCCCGGGGTGGGGCGGACGCCGCGGGGTTCGAAAACAACAGGTGGTTTCCCTCGAATCCGTCGACAAGGCTGGCCTGGCATTTGGGACAGGGCAGGCTGCGGTCGTGCCGGAATCCGGACCAGGACTCCCCGCTGTCCGGGCTGTACGCGGTTCCGCGAACCCCTTCGCTGTGCGTCTGCATCCGGGTGTTCATGACCACGGTCCCGTCCGCGAGTTCGCCGAACTGGCACTCGTTCGCCCCCGGCCGGACCGAACCACCCAACCGCCAGGACGCCCCCGCGTCATCGCTGTAAACGGAATGGGAACCGCAGTCGTACGCTTCCGGGTTCCGGTGATCGCAGGGAATCAGGAGCCGCCCTTTCCGCGCGCCGTTCCGTAGCTGGATGCCCACCCCCGGACCCGTCGCGTACCAGGTCCACGCCTTCTTCTTTACGTCCAGTGTGATGTCGACGGGTCCGGACCACGTCAGGCCGTCATCGGAACTGTGCGTGACCAGCACATCGACGTTATCTCTGCAGAACAACATCCACACCGTGCCCGTCTCCACATCCACCACGGGGCAGGGATTGCCGATGGTGACCTCGCCCGCCTCGCTGTAGACGATCTGCTGCGCCGACCAGGACCGCCCGCCGTCATCCGAACGCTTTACCAGGATATCGATATCTCCGTGATCGCTTCGGTCGTTCCGCCGGCCTTCGCAAAAGGCCAACAGCGTTCCATTCGCCGTGCTAAGCACGGCGGGAATCCGGTACGTGTGGTACCCATCCCGTCCGCTGGTGAACACGTTCGTTTTCACTGATGCGCCTTTTCTTCCATTTGCCTTAACCTGAATTTAAAAAAGACAACAGTCAAACTGGCCACAAAAAGCCTGAATGCGGGAAGAGGGTAGACCAAAAGCGGTGTGACGGTAGCCGGTAGAGGGTAGAGATTACCTGCCTTGTGAGGCTTCCTTTCGTGCTGGAGGCAAGGAGGGATAATTTCGCCGGCAAGGATATCTTCTCCCGTCTTACGTCTCCCGTCTACCCGGTTCTCTCCCGTCTCCACGATTCTGAGGGGCTGGGGGGAGAGGATCCAAACACTCCAGCGACCTGTTGTATCCTGGTAATCCGCAGTTTAATCGCCTTTGTCAACTTTCATATAATCGGTTTAACGTCCCGGAAAACATACGAATCATGGTCAGTGCTGGTCGCGGCGGTCCATGATTTCCGTTGCCCTGAGTTCCCGGACCAGCTCGATCAGCCCCTCGATGCCCGCTTCCAGGAATTTCTCCCCCTTCTCCCGGCTGGCCCTGGTCGCGTCCCCCATCACGCCGCTGGCCGTTTTCGTGCTCCAGTACGGCGTGAAACTCGCGCTGGATCCGTCCGGATGACCGCCCGCCAGCAGGTCGGACTGGAAGCTGTTCGAGAGGGGCGACCGTTCGTCCACCGCTTTGCTCATATCCACCAGGTCCGGTTTCAACGCCAGATACAGCGACGTCTCGAACTCTCCGCCATGGGAGGTCCCGCCGTAGTCGGACTCTCTCAGTTCGCGTCCCAGCTCTCTCACCTTCCGGAGTCCCCAGTGATTCACCGCGCCGCAGAGAATCCTGCCTTCGGTTTCGATGACAGACAGCCGGGTTGCCAGGTCAACCGGCGACGTATTGCTTCCGTGGCCGTTCACGACCAGAATTCGCTTGAAGCCGTGGTGGGCGAGGCTGCAGCAGACGTCCTTGACGTATCGGATAAAGGTGTCCCACGTGATCGTCAGCGTCCCGTGAAAATCCATGTGATGGGGGCTGTATCCGTGTGGTACCGGCGGAGCCAGGACGGCCTCAGACGGGATCCGGGAGACGGCCCTTTCGCAGATCTCCGTACAGAGGACGACGTCGGTATCCACGGGAAGGTGGGGACCATGGTCCTCGTACGTCGCGACCGGCAGGACCGCCACACGGTTCTGTTCCGCGGCCTCCTTGATTTCATACCAGATCATCTCGGCAAAACGGTATTTCATTTTCGGCTCCTTGATGCATGAATCCACGTGCTCGTCGCGCCGTTCAGCGGATGGGAAAGAAGATGTCGGTACGCCACTTTGACTGGTCGGGCTCCTCGCCGGGGTCCGTCACGTATACCTCCCAGGGCGCGCAGGCCGCCTGCAGGCCCTCTTCTTCCATCCATTTCATCAGCGCCGACCAGGTCTGCCCCAATTGCTCGTACGGACCCATGTGGGTTACGGTCGCGACCTTCCCGGCGGGCAGTTCACCCGGCCGGACGCGTTCGGTC
>CAZKDZ010000241.1:0-22490 GCA_964551635.1 uncultured bacterium
GTAAACACATCCATGTATTGCGCGGTGGTTTTCTCCCACGAATACTCGTCCCGCACAAACGCCTGAACGCGCGACCTCTCCCGTTCCCTGTCTTCATCGGAAAGGTCCAGGTACCGGTGAATCCGTTCCACAAAGGCGGGATAGTCCCCGGGCGTGACGCCGTAACCGCCCTCGCGCAGGCTTTCGCCAAGGGCATCCACGTCGAAATACACCACGGGCAGGCCGGCGTACATGCACTCGAGCGGGGCGATGCCGAATCCTTCCGCATCGTGGGGAAGGTGGATGTTGGGCATCAGGAAGAGTTGCGTTTCCCGTCGGAGCATGGCCAGCGTGGGGTCGTCCAGCCGGCCGAGCATAAAGACGCGGTCTCCCAGGCTCAGGGATGCGACGGCGGCCCGCATGACTTCCTGCATGGGCCCGCTGCCGCTGATGAGCAGACGGATGTCATCTCTCATCAGCGGGACGCCTGTCTCGATGAAATCGGCCACGCCCTTCCGCCGGACCTGCCGTCCGTAATTGAGAAGGACGGGGTTTTCACGGAGGTCGAGGCCGTGCGCCCGCTCGAAGCGGTCTCTCAGATGTCGATGTTCGTCGTTCGCCGGGATGACCGCGTGGATCCCCTGGTAAATGACGCGCGTTTTTTCCGCCGGCAATCCGTTACGGACGGCGAGCGCCGACGTGGCGCGGCTGACCATTACGGTCCGGTCGCACGCGCGGGCGCCGGCCCGCATCAGGCGGCTGAAGAATGGGCGCCGGAACGTCAGCTCGGCGCCGTGGATGGTAACGGTGAATCGGGCCGGCGTGAATGGGCGCAGAAACGGCGCCAGGGCGGCCGTTACCCCGTCCATAAAGAAAACCGCATCGGGTCGGTGACGGAGAATGTGAAAAACGGACGCGCAGAACGCGTAGGGCATGAACCAGGCCAGGTGAAAGAGCGGGTCTCTGCCCAGGGCGACGAGCGTCACAGTACCTTGTCGGCAAAGCCGGGTATACAGTTCTTTCGCGTAAGTCTGAATGCCGCCGACGGAGGGTGGATAGCGCCGGGCCAGAAAGAGGATCCGTGCATTGGAGTTCATAGGGGGTCCGTGGTCCGCGGTGCGCGGCCGGCAGAATCAGCACTTAAACATTCACAATAACTGCCGTATTATATGCGCCTTATGCGGCTTCCTGCAAGTGATTTCGAAGGAGGCGCGACCGCCGCCGCCAACTTCCGACGCCCGGGGCCCGTCCTGCGGCACGGTAAATCCGGACAATTGAGCTCGGCCTGACGCGGTCCGCACTTGGCGGGGTCTTTTGTGTCTTGACGCGAGGGTGCCTGCGGGTATCTTTTGTCCACGCGAGACGCTGAAGCCGTTCCTTTTTTCGTTTTACCCGGGTTCGGGTTGGACGCGGCAGCGGACAGGCCGGTTTCATCGACGTCCAAACCCAATACGATCGGAAAACAGTGAGATGAATTCAGATTCCCATGGCCTGGAACGAGGCGAGCGCGCAACGGACTTCGTGCTTCCGCTGGCGCCGGACGGCAAGCCGACCCGGTTCTATTCAAAGGCCGGCGGCGTACCCACGCTGCTGGTGTTTTCCCAGGGCGGCGATGATTGTCTTGTGGGCCTCCGGGCTGAGCTGGACGGACGGGACGTGGACATCCTGGCGGTCAGGGCTGACGAAACAGCGCCGGATCCGCGGTGGCCCCATCCGGTTTTCGTGGATGCGAAAGGTGTGGTGAGATCCTCATACCGTATTTCGGATTCCGGTTCGTCCGTGGTGTTCGTACTGGATCCGAATCTTCGTGTGTTGGCGTCAATACCGCTGGATGAAGCCCGAAACGCCGCTCGCAAGGTTCGAAACGTGCTCGATTCGAACAGCGCCGGGACCGAACCCAGGGTGGTCGACACGCAGGCGCCGGTGCTGCTGATTCCCAATGTGCTCGACCCCCAGATCTGCAACTTTCTCATGCAGGTTTGGGAAAACAGGGGCAACGTTGAAACCGGCGTGGAACAATCCCGGGGCGAGTTGCGGGGTGAACGGATCGACATCGAACAAAAGAGCCGGAGAGACCACGTGGTAGACGACGACAAACTGGTCCGCCTGCTCTCGTCCACCATCGGCCGCAGGGTGATTCCGGAACTGCACCGTGCGTTCGCGTACCGCGCCACCCGGTTTGAGGGATTCAAAATTGCCTGCTATGACGCCGCGTCCGGTGGTTTTTTTCACGCTCACCGGGACAACCTCAGCCCATCGACCGCTCACCGCCGGTTCGCGCTGACGTTGAACCTGAACGACCCGTATACCGGCGGGTGCCTGCGGTTTCCCGAATTCGGCCCCCACCTCTACAGGCCCCGGGCCGGCGGAGCAGTGGTGTTTTCCTGTTCGCACCTGCACGAGGTCACGGAGGTGACGTCCGGACGCCGGTTCGCCCTGCTTTCTTTCCTGTTTGGCGATGAGGAGGTTCGCTCCGGGCGGCGCTCCCCGTGATGACCGCGTTGGGCGGTACGCTTCACCAGGTGTGAACCATCTTCCCGTCGCCGGGAAACCAGATCGCATCGGTGAGCGTCGAGATGCCCACGCCCAGGGCATAGCCGATCAGCAATCCCACGAAAAACGGCTGAAAGCTCCGATAGAGCGCGATGCCGCCGAACCGGAGCACAAGGGATTTGAAAGCCCACACGAGAAAAACGGTAAACGCCGTAACCCTCACGGGGAACGCGTAGCCCACCGTGAATCCGACGGGGTGCAGCGGCCACCATGGAAAGCGCAGCCGGAGCATGCCGAGGAGCAGGGTACCGAGCACGCCGGCTCCAATGAATGCGAGTTCCGTTCCCGTGAACGTGGGCGGCGCGCCCGCCCACGTGACCACGCGGTTGAACATGCGAAGGCCATAGCCGCCGAAAACGTAGACGTGCCGGATATTCGCCGCGCCCGTGGCACTGTAACACAGGTTGAGGGTGTACGCGATCGACGCTGCGAAACCGACCACGAACGCAGCACAGAGCGCACCGGTCACGCGGAACCGGTTCAGGCGAAAGCTGTGCTGGATCCGGGCGACGTGTACCAGCGAGGGCAGGATGTATTGCCGGTGGCTTTCAACGACGTTGGCCGACAGCGCCAGTCCCACGTGGTCGGCCGTCTGTACCTGTGTGCCCAGCATTGCCGCGGTCAGCGCCTGCGTGCGCTGCGGCGTTTCGATGTAGACCAGGCCTGTCTCGGCCACAATCTTGGACAGGCCAAGGAAAAAGACGAGGAGCAGCCCGAGCTGAACGGTTACGGCGAGGAACGAGATGCCCAGCGCGTGGAGCCAGGCCGCCGAATAGCCCAGGGAAACGAGCAGGCCGACAACGGCGGCGCGATAGGACAGCAGTTCGTCCCTGTCATCCATATCCGGCTGCGTACGCCAGGCGGCGCGGAACACGCCGGCAATGTGCTTTCGGGCCATGTAGAGGCCCAGAAATACGAGCGCGACGAAACCGCCCGCCTGCTGCAGAAGGACGCCGCCGTGGTATTCGCTGCTGACGGTGATCCCTAGGCGGTTGGTCAGACCGATCTCGAAGAGCGACAGCACATGGAAGAGCCAGACGGAGAGCAGCACTTCCAGATTCGTGAGATAGCCGAACGCCGCAACCACGAAGTTGAATTTGATCTGGAGCGAAGGGAAGTCATGGCCGAACGTCAGGGCGCTCGAGTACGTGGGGCCGAGAGGAATATAGGGCACCCTGTGAGAAAAGCGGGGTAGCACGTTCCACGCGAGAACGAAAATGCCGATTCCGAATCCGGCCCAGAAACGTCGGTTATTGAAGAGGGGGATGGCGCCCGCCCCGGGATCGGATATCATCATCAGCGGCAGCCGGGCCAGGGGAAAGACGATCCGTTCGTGTTCCACCCACTGTTTGCGGAGGATCACCGCGATGCAGAGGCAGGCGATAAAGAGCGCGAACAGCAGGGTGAACCACCAGAACAGGGGCGCCAGCCAGACTTCCCAGGGAATGGGCTGGCCCCTGGGCAGGCCTTCCCACAGATGGGTGATGGCGCCGTTCCGGTCTCCGGGGATGGACCAGGGCCGCAGGTGTTCCGTGACGTACTCGCCCCAACGGTTTTCCGGCGTGGCCTTGTAGTAAGGCGTGGCGAGGACGGCGACAAGACGGCCGGCGATATTTTTCGTTGGAAATGCGCCGCCGATGAATCCCATACACAAGATCAGGCCCAGTTCCCGGGCATTCAGCGACCAGTGCGGACGGAAGTTCTGCAGGACCCGGTTGACGAGGAAGAGGAGAAGGAACGGCAGCCAGAGCGACATGGGCAGGTGGCCCAGGGAGACCCGGGAGGCCCGAAGCCGGTAGGTGGTGTCTGTCGCGAAGAGGCAGATGATGACCGTAAGCGCAAGGCCGATGAGGATGGACCGGCGGCTGACAAGATTCGCCATGGAATGGGATCCGGGCTCCTGCGCAAGGTGTCGCGGATGAGGGATTGGGCGATTGATACGCGGAATCCACGCCCGGCTGTTGCGTACCGGGCTGGAAGTGGCGATAATATGAGGCGTACGGGCCGGGGTGTCAACGGGTGAATGGCAGGACTTTCCCGGGCTCGTACGGTCGGATGCGGTTAGACCCGGGCCGATGGCTTTCGCCGGAGGGTGTGTGTCCGATATCGAGAAGAGCCTTCGTATCCGTCTGATGACGGCGGCGGATGTCGCAACCGGTATGCGGTTCAAGACGCTGGCCGGCTGGAATCAGGTCGAGGGGGACTGGCAGCGCTTTCTGGCGCTTTCGCCCAACGGCTGTTTTGTCGCCGAGATCGGGCGAGAACCGGCCGGAACGGTCGTGACGGTAACGTTCGGAGGGGTCTGCGGCTGGGTCGCGATGGTGCTGGTGCCGCCGGCGCGCAGGCGGCTGGGTATCGGTACCGCGATGCTGCGGCACGGAATCGCCCATCTGCAGGAGAGCGGCGTGGATACCATCAAGCTGGACGCGACGCCCATGGGCCGGCAGGTGTACGTACCGCTGGGGTTCCGGGACGAATACGGTCTGGAGCGCCGGGAAGGGGTCGGGCAGGCGTGCCGGTGGTCGTCCGTGCGTCCGATGCGCGACACGGATATGGCGGACGTGATCGCCTTCGATACCCCCCGCTTCGGCATATGCAGGAAGGGTCTGCTGAGGTATCTGTACCGGGACTCCGGGGGCTTGTGCGGGGTCTACCCCGGGACGGGAAACGCGGTAGAGGGTTACGTGATGGTCAGGCCGGGCAGCAGCGCGTTTCAGATTGGACCGCTGGTGGCGGCCCACGAGCGGGCGGGCAGGTCGCTGTTCTGCTGGGCTATGGACAGGCTGGCCGGCGAGCCGGTTTTCTTCGACGTGCCGCAGGAGAATCCGGACGGAACGGGGCTGGCCGAGGAGTTCGGGTTTTCCGTGCAGCGGGGATTCACGCGAATGTACCTTGGCGGGGTACCCTTCGGAGGTATGCCCCGGCAGGTGTACGCAACTTCGGGGCCGGAAAAAGGATAGAGTCAGGATCCGATCGCGGTATACCGGGCAGCCTGTGAGAGGGTGACACGATGACGCCGCGTCCGTTGCTGGGGATCACAATGGGAGATGTCTGCGGCATCGGCCCGGAGGTGATCGTAAAGGCGTTGAGCCATGAGGATGTTTACGCGTTCTGCCGGCCGCTCGTGATCGGCAACGCCAACGTTCTCGCCGCGAATCTGGCGCACTCGAGCCGCCCGCTCGAGGTCCGGATCGTGGACGGTCCCGATTCGGGTGGATACCGCTTCGGGCAGATCGATCTCTGGGCGCCGGTCGACGTGGATCTTTCGCAGGTGGAGACCGGGCGCGTCTGTCCCGAAGCGGGGCGCGCGGCCGTGGAATGGGTGGTCCGGGCGGCGGACCTGGCTTCATCGGGGCGGATCGACGGGATCGTGACGGCGCCGCTGAACAAGGAGGCGATGAACCGGGCGGGGTTCCCTTTCGCCGGCCATACGGAGTTGCTGGCGGACCGTCTGGGCGTTGCGGACGTCCGTTTGATGCTGGCCTCCGACCGCCTGAACGTGGCTCACGTTACGGGACACGTGGCGCTGGAACAGGTGCCCGGACGGTTGACGGAAGCACGGGTTCATCGCACCATCCGCCTGCTGCACCACGCTCTGGCGGATATGGGCCGGCCGGATTCCGGCATTGCCGTGTGCGGTTTGAATCCGCATGCCGGAGAATCGGGAATCATGGGTACGGAAGACGCGGAAGTGATCCAGCCGGCCGTACAGGCGGCGAACGCAGAGGGGATGCGGGTTACCGGACCGCTTCCCGCGGATACGGTCTTTCTCAAGGCGTACAACGGGGATTTCGACGGGGTGGTGGCGATGTACCACGACCAGGGCCACGCGCCGGTCAAGCTGGTGGCGTTCCACGATGCGGTGAACGTGACGCTGGGTCTGCCCATCGTCCGGGTTTCCGTGGACCACGGTACGGCGTTCGATATTGCGGGCACGGGCGTCGCGAATGAAGCCAACATGCTCAGCACGCTTCGCATGGGCGCGCGTCTGGCCCGGAAGGAAGCGCGTGAAACCTGATGGAGGTGGATAGACCGGCGCTCAGTCCATGCCGGCGATGAAATCCATCGTGACAAGATAATCGCCGGTGTCGGTGAACACCGGTGACCGCGCCGGCGGATTTTCCGGAAAGAATCCGGCATACGCGTCGTTGAAATCGGAAAACAGCGAACGGTCTCTGAGGAAGACGGTGACCTTGAGCATGTTGTCCAGGGACGTGCCCGCGTCCTCGAGAATGCCCGCCACGTTGGTGAGGATCCGTCGGGTCTGGGCCTTCACGTCCCCTGAATCCACGTCTCCCGTTTCCGGGTCCACGGGCGGCTGCGCCGAGATGAATATCAAATCGCCGTAGATAATGGCCTGCGAATAAGGAAATTTGGGTATGTTTCCCTTCGAACTGGTGAACGGTCGTTTCTTCATGAGGATGTCCTTTCCAGTAAAACTGATGAATTCATCGATCGCCGGGCGCGGAAATATACAAAGGTTTCGTGACGCGGAAAAATGTATCTATTCGCAGCAATGAATAACCCGATTCACCGAAACCCGGTGCCAATGACCGCACACGGCGAGACGGAATATACGATTGAGGCTATCCTGGAATTTCCGGGCGACTTGCGCATTGAATTTTCATTGTTATATTTATTGCAATGGATTTAAAAAAACAATGAAAAGGAGATGGTCCTGTGATCAAGTCTACGCTAACTGATAAATGGCAAACCACCATCCCGGCCGAAGTCCGCAAGGCGCTTCATCTGAAGCCCCGGCAGCAGCTCATCTATGAGTTGGCCGACGGGGCTGTTATGGTGAAACCCCAACCCGAGACCCTCAAGGACTTGTATGGCTGTCTTGCAGATGGCAGGTCCTCTGCGCCCAAATCCGTGGAACGGGAAACAGCACGCCAGGCAAGGGCCGCCGAATACGAATGATCAAGTATCTCTTAGACGCAAACGTTCTCCTCCGTTTTCTGCGCGGAGACGATGACCAGCACTCCCCGGCCGCTCGGCAACTGTTTTCGGACGCTAGCGATGGGAAATGTGTACTGATATTAGCCGAAGTGACTGTTGCCGAAGCGGTGTGGGTGCTCAATTCCTTCTACAAAACCGAGCGCGGGAAGATTGCCGAAGGGCTGCGCAAGGTCATCATCAGTGCCGGTGTACGCTGTATTAAGCAAGATGAAATGCTCGACGCTTTGCATCGCTTCGCGACGACAAAGTGCGACTTTCTGGATTGCTACCTGGCTGCCCTGGCTGCGGCATCCGGCGACCAGGTGGCGACATTTGACAAGGATTTTGACAGATTTGAGGATGTAAAACGCTGGCAGTTCAATCGGCGTTCATCATAAACGTACATCAAGGAAACGGTATATTTATTACCGGGAGCAGTAAATAGCTGACATTCATTGTGCCTGCTACGGTGAAGAGAAACTTGTCCAAACAGGGACGTTGAGCATGCCCGCATTGAGCTTGTCGAAATGTCGAAGCGTCCGCGTTTCGGCACCCTTTTTCCTTCGCCGACCCTTCGACAAGCTCAGGGAGCGGCTAAGGCTGGCCAGTCAATTCTGTGGAAAGAAGGTACACTCACGGGTGCTCCCCGTAGTAAGACAGACGTCCTGATTCACCGAAGGTCGCAGAGAATTAAATTTGCGAATCCCGATCCTGCTGACGTGCCTGCCTTGATCCTGCTAATCCTTTCATCCGGCGAATCCTGATCCAGGAGGTAGAATCTTGGAAATCCGACCGGACCTCGTTCCAGCGGCCGAGAGGGACAATCTCGAGGTCGTTCAGCTCACGGATGAGTCGATTCCGTCTTCGCACATCTACATGGAAGCGCAGATTTTCACGCCTGATTCACAGCGGCTGGTGCTCCACCGATCCGCGCATCCCCACGGCTCCGATCCGAAAGACCCGGAGCACCGGTATCTGGTGTGCGACCTCGAGGACCACTGCCGTATGGCGCCCCTCACGACGGAACCGGGTGCGACCGCGCCCTCCATCTCACCCGACGGCGACTGGCTCTACTACTTCGTCGACGAAACCGACCCCGTGAATACGGGACCACTCACGCTCAAGCGGGTGAGCCTGGACGGGTCGGTACGCGAAGCAATCTACGTCCTGGATCATCCCGTTCCGGGTACGGATTTCCGGCTCAGCCGTCCGTATCCGCTCTCAACCATTTCATCGGACGGAGAGCGGATCGCAATCTCCGGATTCCTGGGCGACGGCCGGACCGCAGACGCACCCTGGGGTCTGCTCGTCTTTGAAATCGGCGAATCATCCGTGAAACTGGTCTTTCACGGCCTCTCCTGGTGCAACGTCCACCCGCAGTACACGCGGCAGACCGATGCGGACGCTTCGCACGACATCATGATCCAGGAGAACCACGGCAACGTCGCATCCCCCGATGGCTGGATCGAAAAGCTGACAAGCGGACGGGGCGCGGATATCCATCTGATCCGGGACGACGGGACCTCGCTCAGGGATTTTCCCTGGGGGCGGGACGGAAACGAGTTCTGCCAGGGACACCAGTGCTGGCTGGGGCGGTCCGATATTGCGATCACCAGCACGTCCACGCGTGAGCCGGATGAAAGGCAGCTCATTTCCGGCCGCGCGGCGTTGCACGCGGGCCATTTCGGCAGTGGGACGCCCGGGGGATGGCGGAGTGATCTGTCCCGTTCCTTCCGTGGGCCGGATTTTTACCATTTCGCCACGGACGCTTCCGGACGCCGCCTGATTACGGATGCGGGTCCCAGAGACGGGGGCGGCACGGTCTGGCTGTTCGATCTTCCCGGGGCGGCAGACGGCGCCCTGTCGAATACGAGAAAGGTCGCTAGCCCCGGGTCCACCTGGCAAAAGGAGTCACATATCCATCCGTTCCTGTCGCCGGACGGACTCTCCGGCTTTTTCAATTCCGACGAGAGCGGCGTCTTGCAGGCCTACATGGTTCGCGGCTGGACCTGATCGGAAGAGGTAGCCGATCGACGCCCCGGCAGCGATGCCCGCCGAGGCATTCGTCCGGAAGACTCGTGTGGGATTAACTACGAAGCTTCAATGAGAGGCAGACTATGAAGAAAGCGTTGATGGTGTATGGCGGCTGGGAGGGGCACGAGCCCGGGCAGTGCGTTGATATCTTCGCGCCGATCCTCGGCGAGGAAGGATTTGACGTTACGCTTTCGGATACGATGGATGTGTATCTGGATGCCGGCCGCATGGCGGAATTGAGCCTTGTGGTACCAATCTGGACGATGGGAGCCATCGAACGCGAACAGGCGGAGGGCCTGCTGACAGCGATCAGGAGCGGCGTGGGGATTGCGGGATGGCACGGCGGAATGGCGGACGCATTCCGGAACCACACGGAATACCAGTTCATGGTCGGCGGACAGTGGGTGGCGCACCCCGGCGGCGTTATCGACTATGAGGTGAATATCGTGGACCATGAAGACCCGATTACCCGCGGGATTGGGGACTTCAGGATGCATTCAGAGCAGTACTACATGCACGTGGATCCATCCAACCGCGTGCTGGCGACGACCACTTTCCAGACAACCGTGGCGCCTTGGGTAAACGGATGCGTGATGCCGGTGGTATGGAAACGGAAGTGGGGTAAGGGAAGGGTTTTCTACTCGTCGCTGGGACACGTGGCCCGCGACTTCGACGTACCGGAGGCGCGCGAGATACAGAGGCGGGGGATGCTCTGGGCAAGTCGTTAACCGGACCGGAATTCCGCCGGTCACGTGCGAGAGGCTTGACAACGGCGCGCGGGTATTGTATTTTCAGTTTACAGGGCGAGGCGGCGTGGCCAAGTGGTAAGGCAAGGGCCTGCAAAGCCCCGATTCGGCGGTTCGAATCCGCCCGCCGCCTCCATTTCACGGATGGGCCAGCGACTGTCTTATAGAGATTAGTCGTTGTTTTTTTGGAAGTAGGAGAAACGCATAATCCCGCTTGACAATGTACCGGCGGTTGCCTATTTTCGAATCCGGTGCCGGAGTGATGGAATTGGTAGACATAGGGGACTTAAAATCCCCCGGGCCGATACGCCCGTGCCGGTTCGAGTCCGGCCTCCGGCACTCATATGGTACCGAAACCAAGAGGGCTGTCCAATGAAAATGGGAAACAAGGAATTGATTATTGTCGGGGACCGGGTCCTGGTCAAGCAGGAGGAACTCCAGGAACGCACCGAGGTGGGCCTGTACCTGCCGCAAACGGTTGTTGAAAAGGAAGAGGTCCAGGGCGGACGGATTATGCTGACGGGTCCGGGCATGCCGCTTCCGCAGCCGCACGACGTGGACGACGAGCCCTGGCGGAACGTACCGGATGAACCCAAGTACCTGCCAATGCAGGCCCGGGTCGGCGACTATGCCCTGTTCATGAAAAAGATGGCGATGGAGATCAAGTTCGAAGGTGAGAAGTACCTGATTATCCCGCACAACTCGATACTGGCGCTGGTCCGGGAGGACGTCGGCGGACTGGAAGCATTCGAGGACGTTGACGATTTCGAGACCTGACAGACCGGGCCGGGTCGGATCCCGTCGTACGGTTGCTATTCGGATCGACCGGCAACATCGGGCAGATTCGCAGGGGGAACCTCCGGCTCGCCGTCAGGCGCGGACTTCAGCGCGTCAGGGATGACAACCCCCGCCGAGACGATCATCTGCATCGCCTCTTCCACCGTGAGCGAGACGTTCCGTACCTTTTCGGGTGGAAACACCACCGTCCAGCCGGTTGCGGGATTGGGGGAGGTTGGAATGAACACGCAGCGACCGATCCGGCCTTCCTCGTCCATCGGAATATCACCCGTCGCAAAACCCAGGATCCAGAGCCCGTCGGATGGATATTCCGCGATTACGACCCGGTTGAAACCCCTGCCTTCGTCCGGTGAGACAACCGATTCCATGAACTGTTTTACCGGCCCGTAAATGCCGCCAATTACCGGAATGCGTTTAATCAGACCGTCGCCTTTACCGATGAGGCGTTTGCCGAAGACATTCCCGGCCAGCAGGCCGGCAAGCCATATCAGGATAAGCGTCAGGACCAGCCCCAGTCCGAGAACGTCGTCTTCCGTCTGAAAGATCCGTTTTACCAGCGGCTGGGCAAGGCCGTCGATCCACTGAAAGACGATCTGTAGTACGATAAACGTTACGGCAACCGGCACCAGAAGCGCGACCCCCGCGATTAGCGTGCCGCGAAAGCTCATCCGCGCACGTTTACCCAGACTCGAAATACGATTTCGCTGTCCCATCGATTATCTGCTCCGCGTGCGGCGTACCGTTTCGTGGACTACTGCCGTTCCGAATGATAAGGTCTTCACGAATGCAACACAAGGTTCAGGGCGCCGATTCCACCTGGGTGAAGGACCTGGCCATAAGGTCGATCTGGCGCAGATAAGGCTCCTTGCGTTTGTTCGGCGAGTACACCCCGCAGTCGATATAGTAGAAACGGTCTGTTTCCACGTCCACGAACGCATAACTCCTGAATGGGCCCCCCGCCCATTTTTTCCTGTTTTCCCATAAGCCCTGCAGGACATATGCCAGGTTCCCGGCAAATTCAGCCTGGCTGATTTCCAGGTGGTCCTGTACAATCCGGTCCCGTTCGAAGAACCTCCGGGTGATTTCGTTGCGTTTCCTGATGCACCACTCCTCCGAGAGCTCATCCGGGGAGATGCCGTCCTCCCAGTAGACGAACAGCCACCGGTTGGGTTCCTCCTTGGTCAAGACCACGAACCCGCTGTCGGGATAGGCCTCGAGGATGCGGTATCCGAAAGCCACGCGCACCTGCCAACCGAATTCCCTCCCGAGCCGTTCGGTGACGTCCTTCCGTTCCCCGTACCGATAAATCAACCGCCGGATCCGTTCGTTGCGCGCGTCTTCGATCCGCTGGTAGAGCCGGTCCGCTTCCATCCGGAGGTTGTCCACCACCGTCGCGCTATCCGAACCGGACACCGCCATGAGGAGCTGTTCCTTTGCCCAGACGTCTTCTTTCCAGAATACGCCGGACCGGTTCATCCGCACGGCGTCCTGCACGTTTGGATTCAGGATACTCCTCAGAAAGCCCGCGGTGGGATGGGGTGCGTCGAGTTCGGCGACAACCAGGATGTTCTTGCGCCTCTTGTTCTCGTACCTTTCAAAATTGGCCACATCTTCGAATTGCAACCGGAATATCTTTTCTTCCTGAGGCGTAAAAATGATTTTTTCGAAGACTTCTTTCAGATGCGGTTCCAGTCTTTCCCGTACGGCCGGATCGATCAGGACCAGTATTTCCTGTGCGGGTCCCACGGATTCGGGCAGCCGCGGGCCGCAGCCGGCCAGCAACATTCCGCACAGTGCGATCGGAGAAATCCAGGATCGTATCATGAAGTACGTCATCATGTTCTGATCGGCCGTTTTGAATGACGTGGAAATGCCGGCGAGCGGGATGTTTCGCTGCCGGCAATTGAAAATGCGCAGTGCGTGCCTGACGTTACCGCCCGGTGGCCAAAATACTCAATCAGGAAGACACCAGAAAGAGAAAAAGCGCACCGGGTTTCGGAGCGCGTCCGGTATGGCGTCTGCGTGTATTACTTCCTGGTGCCGAATTCGAACTGAGTCGCCCAGGTGCTTGATGTGCGTTCTCCGGTGTTCTTCATCGCGTATCGTACGGAAACGCGAATGCGCGATCCCTTGCAGGTAATCCGGATTCCGGCCGTACGGCCTCTTCCGGACAGCAGTTGCATGCGGCTGCCACCCCATACATCGGGTTCGAATGTATAAATCCGGGAGTCGAAGTGGGTCACGTCGAAAAAGGCCAGCCAGGCGTCGCCCCTCAGCTTTGCACCGCGCTGGACCCGCAGGTCCACACCCGCGGCGCGGCCGTCGCTCTTTCGGAAAGGGGAGCGGGCGCCTGCGCCTTCGAGCCAGAGATTGAGACGCGCGTCCGACCGGGGTACCGTCAATCGAAGGCGCGCGCGTTTCTGGTGTCGCATACCTGTTATGCCCGAAGTCGTGACCGTCTGCCGCCGCGTGCCCAGCGTAAGCCGCAGCCTGGCGCTGCCGAGGCGACGCCTCATTTCGAAGCCGAATCGCTCTCCTCGGGCGGGCAGCGTGTGTCTGCCTTCGGGCGCGATGCGGCCGTGCCGGTCAAGCGTGGCCTGAAACCGTGTTCTCCTGCCCGGCCGCCACACGGCCCCGGCAAACAGACCCCACTCGTTGCTGCCGCTGTACGCGGAGAATGGGCCGCCGTGCAGGCTTGAAAACCCGGGCGAATACCTGCGGGCAAGTATCACCAGCTTGAGGCGATCGATTTCCGTGCGTGCGCCGGTCAGCCAGGCAACGGCTTTCCGTCCGGATGCGGCGACTTCGCCGAAGGCGTTTACCTGTCTCGCGCGCAGGTTCCAGTCCAAACCGGAGGAATGCAGGCGTCGCACGTCTTGCAGCGCAGGCGTAAACGTGGTCCGGACGAACGTGGCCCCGATACTGCCGGCCGGCATTTCGACCCGGGATCGAAGCGCCGCCAGGTGTTCCCGCAGCCTGCCTCTGCGATCTCGCTGGGTCTGCGTGACGTGCAGGTCGGCGGTACGTATTTCGGCAACGCCGGAACTGTCGATGGCGGCATCCCATCGGTTCCGGGCGCCCATGGCCGTCCACGTGACCCGGCCGGACCGGCCTTCTGCAAACAGGCCGCGAAGCGCGCCGTCTTCGATCGCGGAGCGGTTGCCCACGGTTCGAACGCTTGCCGGCCGTGCCCACTCGAGGCCTGTCGCGGACCGGTTGTGGCGGCTGAAGAGCAGGCCCTGTCCGTAACCGGGTCGGAAATCGCCCGCGAGCAGGCGCCGCAAGCCCGGCACGGCTGCGACGCGCACGTATCCGGTGAGGAAGTCCGCAAGCCGCACTTCCAGGGGATCCCGTTCCGTGAGGAAGACGGCCTCCAGGCGCCGTACTCCGATCACGGTTCGCTGGTAGAGCCGCAGGTTGGACCAGGCGTCAGAATGACTCGAAGGGCGGGTGATCCTGATCGACGTCCGGAGGCGGGGACCTCGCCGCGACGAGACCGTGAGATAGGGCCGGACGACTGCGAGGATCTCGGAGGTGACGCCGGGAACCCTGAGAAGATCGCCGAGACCAGGGAAGGGCCCGAACCGTTTTCGATAGGCGATAACCTGCCGCGCCATCTCCGGCGAAAACCAGGGCAGTGCCTGGAGGTCCTCGACAGTGGCCTTGTTGACGTCGATGACCTGTCCTTCCAGGTCCCGCAGAACGGCCAGGTACGTTTCCGCGGTCTCAGGATCTATGGATTCCTGCGCATGGGACGCGAAACCCGGGAGTAGATTCGGGAGCAGAGCGATGAAAGTCACTTTCGTTCTGCGGTTGACGGATTGAAAAAAAGCGCGCATCACAGGCTGTCCCCCTGACGTTGCAATTGGACACAAGTTGCTGTTAACAAGCAGTGAATCTGCCGCAGACGATGTGTCTGGCGGTCGCTTGTCGAATCCAGTGCAATTGAAGTGCCAGTGGGTAGCGCTCGTGATGCGCTCAGAAGAAGCGCGAGTGAAACGATCAGGGTTCGGGCGCGCCTTTGTCCGCGCGGCCGGTAGAGAGAAGCTGAATCTTTCCATCGCTTATGGTCAGAAGGTACATCCAGGCGTTTTCCCGATTGCCCCGGCTGAAGGAGATCTTCCCGGTGGCGCCCGGGATTTCACCGAGATTCTCCAGCGCGTGCTGAAGTCGCTCCGGAGTCGTGCCGCCCCTCTCAATTGCGGTCAGCACGGCCGACATGGCGTCGTAACCCAGTGCAGCCGCAATGGTCTGGTCGCGATTGAACCGTTGCCTGAAGGCGCCGAGAAACTCATGCACGGAGACCAGATCGCTGCGTGTGGAATACTTGGCGACAAAGACCGCGCCGTCTGTATAGGAGTCTCGCGCAACTTCGTGGTGATTCCAGCCGTCGCTGCCCAGCATTCGCGAGTGGATGCGGTGGAAGGCGATTTGTGGCGCGATCAGCAGGACGTCGTCCTTGCCCCCGGCAATGAGCAGGCCTTCCAATGTATGCACCGGCGGCGGCTGCACCGTATCGGGATCCACTTCGACCGGTGGCGGCGGCGCGAGCCGAATGCCGCCCAGAATCAGCGAGTCTATTTCGTTTGCCAGGAATTCGGGCGGATGGAGCGCCAGTCCGGCGTCCCTGATGCGCTCCAGCTGACCCCGGAAGTCGGTCGTGCCGGGTTCGTACCATGTCTGTACGATGACTTCCGAACCCGACTCCTCCGCACGGGCCGTGAACTCTTTGGCGATCTGTTCCCCGTAGGGGTCCCGCGACGCGAACGTCGCCAGCGTGCGCAGCCCCGTTTCCCGAACCGCGTAGTCCGCAATCCGGCGTCCCTGCGCGCCAGGCGTGGCATTTACCTGAAAAACGTAGGGACTCAGGGTCGCCAGTCCGTCTTCCGAGGCGGTGGGCGCGATCAGCGGGACTTCATAGGAGCCGGCCAGCGCAGCGACGGGAAGGGTTTCAGCGCTGGTGAGGGCGCCGATGATGGCAATCACGCCGTGATCTTCCACCAGACTCTGAGCCGCCTTGATCGCGCGTACCGGCCTGCCTTCCGAGTCTTTAAAGACCAGCGCGACCCGCTCTCCCGATTTGAGCTGATGCAGTTCCCGGGCGACCAGGGCGCCGTCAACCATGTCCTTTCCCGGCGGGCTCGCGAGGGGCGCGATCACGCCGATCGTGAAGCGCGCGTCGGCGGGTTCTTCGGGTCCTTCGGCGGCGCGTTCGGGCGGCGCACCGGCTTCGGATGTCTGAATGCGTTCCGGAGCAGGGCGTTTTTCACGTGCCAGCGCCGCGAAAGCGCCATTGGGATATCGATCCAGGAATCCGGCCATTTCCTGTTCGGACGTTTCGGTCCGGGCAAGTCTCGACGGCCACCGGGCGCGGCCGAAGGCAACGGCCTCCGCAACGATGCCTTGTCCGAAGTCGTCCCGCAGGCGTGCGACGTCGCTGTCGGTGATTCTCCCCGCTCCCGCAAGTTGCCCCAGCCGGTCCGCCGCTCTCGCCTTCAGACGGACGTCTCCCTTTCCGGACACCACGCGGGCGTAACGGGATGCGGCGCCGTAGACCCGTCCCTGCTGAAATTCGCAGTCGCCGGCAATCAGGTCGGCTTCGGGAAGATACCGGCTGCGGGGGAAGGCGTTATAGATTCCCGTTGCCGTTGCAAGCGCCAGGTCGTATCTCTCGAGTTTGTAGAGCGATTTGGCCAGCATCAGCCGGGAGGCCGACGAACGCCGGTGGGCGGGTTCGGCTTCGGCCAGCGCCCGGAAGGCCCTTTCCGCAGCCCGATAGTTGCCGTCGGTGTAGTCGCCGAGGGCTTTATGAAATCGGGTCTCGATTTCCCCGCGGCCGATCTGCGCATGCGCAGCCGCAAAATGCGCAACGAAGGCGAAAAGGACCAAACACCGGGCTGTAGAAATCAGATTCACACCGGTTTCCTCGCTGAAGAGACGCTTTGAAAAAGCCGTTCGCAGAGTGTCGGGAAAGCAAGACTCAAATATACGGACAATTCTTCATGTGGTCGAGAATTTTGTATGCCGATACACGCATTTCGTGTTTTGTCTTATGGGTCTCATCCCGTGCAGATTCCGTGTATATTGCTGTTGACAAAACCCGGACGAGATCATAACGTATGTCTCGATCACTATTAGATTGATGGTAGCGACTGCAGGTTAGCGAGGATGTGACCACACGAGCTGATCCTGCCCGATCTTCCATCCTGTAAATCCTGATCAAGGAGAAAAAAATGAAAACTGACGCGAAATCCTCCACCTACAGGGCGCCTGCCTTTGCGGACGCTTTGCCCGAATTGTCTGCACCTGGCGCGACGCCCGAGCGGCTGGCACACCTCGAAGAGCACGGATTCGTCATCATCAACGACTTCGTCGACAATTCCTGGATTCCGATTCTCCGGGATGCGGGCCGCCGGATTACAGAGGCGTGCGCACCGGTCAACGGATACAGCAGGATCGACTGCTCCAGGGGTTACGTCCACCGCACCGGGAAAGACGAACCGTGGGCGATACGCGGTCTGGTCCATCCCGCATTCAATGAACCCTGTTTCGCGGAGTTTCACGGCTCGGACGATTTCCTGAACTTCGTGCGCTCCTGGTGCAACGGTCTTGGCCCGGAGGATTTCACGTATGGCGGTCTGCTGTTGTGGTGCAATCCGCGAGAGTCGGAACATTCGCTCAGCTGGCACCGGGACGCGACCTGGTGGGGGACGGGAAAGCCCTATTTCGCACAGCGGGAGATCCGCGGGGAGGGGCCCGAAGCGTACACGGAGGAGGTCGAGCGGGAACGCTGGACGGAGATTCGCGCGAACAACGCCAGGTCAATCACCGAGCGGAATGGGGTGAGCATGTTCCTTGCGCTGGTCGACGAGGAATGCCACGAACTCATACCCGGCAGTCACAATCGATGGCGAACGCCCTATGAGCACGACGTACTCCTTCCAAAGGCCATGAAGGAGAAGGGCGTCCCGCACACACCAAGCTGGAACGGCGTGGACCCGTTGCCTGGACAGGTCGCCGTGAGGCTGAAGGCGGGCGAAGCTCTCATACGGATCGGCTCGAATATTCACACGGGCCACACCGTCCCGGAAAGAGAAAGGAACACGCTGTCCATCGGATGGTCCCGGTGGTCGGGGCCGTTCACGGGCGAGCCTTCCGTGGCCGACGTGCGAAGCGCGTGGCAGCTCGATCCGGCGGTGCGAGACGCGCTGCCCTATGACTGGATGAAAACGGCGTGGGACCGATGGGCCGAAACGCAGAAGCTCGGCGATACCCTGGAAGACCGGTACGCCGGCTATGACATCCAGCGGATCAAGGCAGGGGAAGTCGTCGGCTGGCGCGGTGAACTCGAACGCCAGGCCGCCGCCGCGGGGGAAGCGTGGGAACCATTCCAAAGCGTTGAATAGCGCATCGCGGCTTTTTTCGAACTACACGGTTCGACAGGCGTAGATAAAGTACCGATCGTTCTGGCAGACGCATCACACTTGTGAGGCAGGAAGTGATTCGCGCCTTCTCCAATTCGTTTCTGGCCGTTGGTTTCGTACTCGCGGTCGTCCACTGTCTGTGCGGGATTCCCGTACAAGCCGAAGCGTGCCACGCGGAACCGGTTGAGGCGGACTGCTGTTGCGCGGGGAACGACGGCAACGTATCCAACGCGCCTGTCGATCTGCCCCCCGCCCTGGCGGCATCGGGTCACAGGTCATTGAATCCCGACTCTCATGCCGCGCCTCCTTCGGTCCGTTCACCCCTGGCTTTCCTGTCGCGCGCGCCACGCACGGTCGTGTATCATTCGTTTGCTTCCCGTCACATGCCCTCGCTGTACCTGATGAATGCTTCGTTTCTGATCTGATTCCCGCCTCATCCCAACCGCGCCGTCCGTGGCGCGGTTTCTTTCTTCTCCTCGCATACGTCGCCCGAAATTCAATCGCTGGAAGAAAATCCTCCGGCTTGAGTGCGCTCATTTTCGCGCGCCCGAAGCCGCTTTTCCCAGCCATGGAGGTGATCAGTCTTGAAGGGATTGCTGAAACTCATCGGGATGTGTCTTTTCAACATCCCCCCGATTGCCGGCGCCGCGGCGTCGGACCTGGAGGGTTTGATCGACTCGGCGCTCGCGAAGAATCCCGGTCTAAGGGTTCTTGAGCACCGGTTGGCCGCGTTCGAAGCCCGGGTGCCCCAGGCCGGCGCACTGCAGGATCCCATGCTGGCGCTGGATTTGCGGAACGTTCCGACAAGCAGCTTCGATTTCAACAGCACGCATATGTCCGGCAAGCAGTTGACGGTCAGCCAGCGGATACCGCTTCCAGGCCTGTTGCGCGCGAAAGAGCGGGCGGCGGAATCTGCCGTCGGTGCTGCCAGGGAAGTCCTTGCGGACCGTACCGGAACGATCGTCAACCTTGTGAAGCAGGGGTACTATGCGCTGGCGTTTCTGGACCGGGCGATTGAAGTGACGGAAAGGAACCGGGCGCTCCTCCGGGATCTGGTTCGAATCGCAGAGAAGAAATACGTGGTCGGCCGGGGACTTCAACAAGACGTCCTGAAAGCGCAGGTGTCGCTTTCCGCGCTGCAGGATCGACTGATCATGCTGAATACAGACCGCAAGCTTGCGGAGGCGCGGCTCAACCGGGTCTTGAATCGGCCGATGGAAACCGCCGTAAATGCGCCCGGCGACCTGGTGGCGACGCCATTCGACCTGTCGGTAGAGGACGCCCAGCGGCTGGCCCTGGCGAATCGTCCGCTGCTGAAGGAAATAGACCATACGGCTTCCAGGTGGGCGGCAACCGAACAGGCGGCACGGCGATCGGGCCGACCCGACCTGACGTTTCGCCTGGGCTATCTGCAACGCGCCCACGTGGCGCCGGATCCCGTGAGCGGCAGCGACTTTCTGTCGTTCGGCGTGAGCATGAACCTTCCGATCTTCAACGGACGGAAACGGGACAATCAGGTTGCCGAGGCGCAGGCCAATGGCAGAATGGTCAGGGCGCAGAAAGAAGACGTCCGCCGTGAGATCCTGTTTCAGGTGCAGGAAATCTGTCTTGGAGTCGACCGGCACGGGAAGCAGGCGGAACTGTTCCGTACCGCAATACTGCCCCAGGCGCAGCAGTCGCTGAAATCCGCAATGGCGGGATACCAGGTGGACAAAGTGGACTTTCTGACCCTGTTGAACAACCAGGTCTCTCTGTTTCAGTTTGAAATCGAACACTATCACCATCTGATCGAGCGCGAGAAGAAGCTGGCGGAACTGGAAGCGGTTATCGGAAAGCGGTTGTTTTAGCACGGTATCCCGATTTCGCCTCGGTTTCAGCAACCGAACGCATTGAAGAGGGAAGGGTCGAGTTATGAATTCGAAAAATATCTTTGTGGCGATTCTCGCTCTTGGTGTCGGACTGATCCTGGGAATTTGGCTTGGCGGAGACGACGGTTCAACCCCTCACGAGTCGGGACCGTCCGTACACCGGTGCCCGATGCATCCCACGGTGGTGTCGGACAGGCCCGGAAGTTGTCCGATTTGCGGCATGGACCTTGTGATGGACCAACCGGGCAGGTCGGGACACGACGGCGACCACGGGGAGGAGGCCGGAGAGGTCCGGATCGATCCGTCCACCGTGCAGAATATGGGGGTCCGAATCGGGGTCGTGGAACGGCGCCCGTTGAGCCGGAAAATTCGCACCATGGGACGTGTGGATTACGACGAAACAGGAATGACGGACGTGAATACGAAAGTTACCGGCTGGGTGGAGAAACTGTATGTCGACTTTACCGGGCAGGAGGTAAAGAAGGGACAACCGCTGCTGGACATCTACAGTCCCGAACTCGTGGCCGCGCAGGAGGAGTATCTCACGGCGCTTGACTATGTCCGGCGGCTGGAGGAGGGTGCATCCGCCGAAGCGCTGGATGGCGCAAAAGCGCTTCTGGGCGCGGCGCGGCAGCGTCTGATGTACTGGGATATTGCGGAAGCGCAGATTGCGGACCTGGAGCGGACGCGGGAGGCGCAGCGGACCATGACGATCCATTCCCCGCAGGAGGGCGTGGTTGTGCATCGGGCGGTGTACGACGGCGCTCATATAAAGGCTGGAGAGCATCTCTATCGTATCGCGGACCTCTCGCGTGTATGGGTCTATGCGGATATCTACGAGTATGAATTGCCGTGGATCAGTATGGGGCAGTCGGCCGAAGTCGTGCTTTCCTACGCTCCCGGCAGGGTGTTCGAAGGCGTGGTGACGTACATCTATCCGTTCCTGGAGTCCAGGACACGTACCGCGAAGGTCCGGATGGTTTTCGACAACCCGGAACTGGAATTGAAACCCGAAATGTTCGCTACGGTAAAGATCCTCTCCAGGGTGGCGAAAGAGGCCGTGGTCGTCCCGGCGGAGGCGGTGATACGTACGGGAGAGCGAAGCGTCGTGATTCTGGATCTCGGGGAAGGCCGGTTTGCGCCGCGCGAAGTGTCGCTGGGGGTGGAGGCGGACGACGTCTTCGAGGTAACCGGTGGGCTGCAGGGAGGCGAGCGGGTGGTCGTATCGGCGCAGTTTCTGATTGACTCGGAAAGCAACCTGAAGGCGGCTCTCGGGAACATCGGCGCACAACACGAAACATCCGTGCCGATGCAGCATCATCATTGAGATCGGGTAACGCAGCCGGATTCATCCGTGGAACCGGAATCCGTGACCGATGCCAATATCCCGGACAGCCTTTTAAAAAGAGAAAGTCGAGCGTATGATTGGTCAAATTATCGAACTCAGCCTCCGGAACCGTGTTCTGATCATAATGGCCACGGTTTTTGCAATCGCGTGGGGGTTTTATGCGATGCTGAATACGCCCCTGGACGCGATTCCGGACCTGTCGGACGTGCAGGTGATCGTAATGACTGATTTTCAGGGACAGGCGCCGCGTGTGGTCGAGGACCAGGTAACCTACCCACTCACCTCCGCAATGCTGGCGGTGCCGAAGGCAAGCGTTGTGAGAGGATATTCATTCTTCGGACTCTCGTTCGTCTATGTGATTTTCGAGGATGGCACGGATATCTACTGGGCCAGAAGCCGGGTGCTGGAGGCGCTTGACACCGTTTCCAACCGCCTTCCCGCGGGGGTCGCGCCGCGGCTGGGTCCGGATGCCACCGGGGTGGGATGGGTGTATGAGTACGTTCTGGTAGACAGCACAGGGCGCCGCGACCTCTCGGAGCTGCGGTCCATCCAGGACTGGTACCTGCGCTACGAACTCAGCAGCGTGCAGGGCGTGGCGGAGGTGGCGGCGGTGGGCGGGTACGTGAAACAGTATCAGGTAACCGTGGACCCCAACCGGCTGCTGGCGTACAACATTCCGTTGCAGAAGGTCCGGTCCGCGATACGGCGGAGCAATAATGACGTGGGCGGGCGCATTGTGGAATTCGGGGAAACGGAGTTTATGGTCCGCGGGCTGGGTTATCTGCGTTCCACGGAGGAC
>CAZKDZ010000242.1:0-4467 GCA_964551635.1 uncultured bacterium
CAACAGGTTGTTCCGCAACGACGGCGGCAGCTTTGCCGATGTGACTGCCGAGGCCGGCCTGTCGGAACTCGGCCTGGGCGGACCCAGTTTCGGCGCCAGTTGGGGAGACTTCGACAATGACGGGGATCTGGATCTCTACGTGCCTTACTACGAGGAGGGCAACCGACTGTATGTCAATAACGACGGCCAGTTCCTTGAAACGAGCGGAAGCCTCAACGCGGGAGGCGCGGACACGTCACGCAGCAGGGGCGCCGTGTGGGGCGACTTCGACAACGACGGCGATCTGGATCTCTACATCACCAATGGCGGACAGAAGAATAACCTGTTCCGCAACGACGGCGACACGTTTATCGACGTTGCCGATTCTTTCCGTGTTTCAGGTGGCGCCAATAGCCGGGGTGTCGCTCTGGCGGACTTCAACGGCGACGGCGGACTTGACATCTTCGTTGCCGTGCAAGACAGCGGCGACTATCTCTTCCTGAATCGAGAGTCCAACGGCAACTGGCTGGCCATTCGACCGCGCGGCACGGAAAGCAGTTCCGACGCGATCGGCGCCAGATTCGAAATCACCTTCGAAGGACGCAAAGCGGTTCGTGAAATCACGGGCGGCGCATCCTATCTGTCGCAAGACGCCCTTACCGTGTCGTTCGGACTTGGTGACGCCGAGCGAGTCGACACCCTCACGGTTCGATGGCCTTCGGGCATCGCTCAGCGAATGAACAACGTCGCGGCAAACACTGTGCTGAACCTGACCGAAGCCGCACCGCCGCCACCCGAACGGGTCGCGCTGGATTCGGCCGGCGACGTACTGGCGGCCAACGGGGAGGCTAAGATCGAAATTCACGCCCGGATCCTGGATGCCCGGGACGAGGTACTGCTCATCAACAACCGGCTCCTGAAATTCGACGTCGAGTCCGGCGACGGTGTTTTCGTTAACGGCGACTCGGTTGCAATACGGGACGGAGTGGCGTCCGCCCGGTTACAGGCAGGCGTCACACCCGGCGCCGTTGTCGCGTTGGCCCGTTTCGAAGAACTCCCTCCTGCAAGAATCACGATCCGCCTGCTGCCGCCCATTGGTGCGAGCCAGACCGTTCTCCGCACTGTTGGCGGAACCGGCGCAGCGCAGGGGAGTTTCGGAGGCGACGGCGGTCCAGCGACCGACGCGTTCCTGAACGCCCCTAGAGACGTGGCAGTAGACGCGATCGGCCTAATTTACATCTCCGATTCGGGAAACAACAGGGTGCGAAAGGTCGAAACTGACGGCACCATTCATACGGTCGCCGGGAGTGGTATCGGCTTCGCGACCGGCACCGGCGGTCCTGCCATTGACGCCAGCCTCGGTGGTCCCCGCGGCCTCGCACTGATGCCCGATGGAGATCTCATCATCGCTGAACAAAGCGCTCATGTCGTGCGTCGGATCGATGTCCAAACCGGAAATATTCTCGCCTTTGCCGGCAGGGACGTCCCCGGTTATGGCGGCGACGGGCGAGCAGGCGTTTACGCGAATCTTTCCGGTCCTATGGGCGTAGCCGCCGATCAGTTGGGCAATGTCTGGATCGCCGAGCGCTTCAATCATCGTATTCGAAAGTTGGACGCCAACGGCATCATCACCACGTTCGCAGGCAGCTTTCAGGAAGGATTCGCAGGCGATGGCGGTCGGGCTGCGCTGGCGGCTTTGAACGCGCCACGGGGTGTGGCCGTGGACGGACTTGGCCGCGTGTACGTCGCCGATACCGGCAATCATCGCATACGTATGGTGGATGCAGACGGAACGATTTCCACCGTGGCCGGCACAGGTGAGTCCGGGTTTTCGGTGGACGGCGGTCCAGGCGCCAGGACAATGCTGAACGGTCCGGAGGACGTTGCCGTAGACAATAGCGGTCGTCTCTACATCGCCGATACCGGAAACAATCGGGTACGTGTACTTGACCTGAACCTGGGCATTATACAGACCGTGGCGGGTACGGGTGTCGCCGGATTCGATCAACCGGAGGGAGCAGGAACCGAGACCGCGCTGGACAACCCATCCGGCGTCGCAATCGATCCGGACGGCAGGGTCTACATTGCCGATACGAACAATCACCGCATCCTGGAACTCACCGTCGATTATCCCGCGGAATATCTGCGCGAGCCTGAGACGGATCCACCTCCTCCCGAAGTCCCATCCGACGGCGCAGCCGACTTCAATGGTGACGGGGCCGTCGACTTTGCCGACTTCATCCTCTTCGCACAGGCCTTTGGTTCCGCAGATATGCGCTTTGACCTCGACGGCAACGGAATGGTTGGATTCGGAGATTTCCTCGCCTTTGTCGCGGCGTACGAAAAGAGACCGCCGTCGGTCCGACTCTGGCCGGAAAGCCGCTTCTGACGATGCAACGGGCGCCCATCCTGACGGCCGATGATCCGGGAGTGGTCCAGACTGCAGATTGCATCCGGTCCGGAGGCGTCGTCGTATATCCTACCGAGACCGTGTACGGTATCGGCGCCGACCCTTTCAATTCCTCCGCTTTCGAGCGCATCTTTAGTCTTAAGGGTCGGGAAACTGAAAAGGGCCTGATCCTGCTCATCCGAGGGAGGCGAGACCTGGACGCGCTTGTCGCGGACGTTTCACGGGCTGCTGAATTGCTGATGGACGCGTTCTGGCCGGGGCCGCTTACCCTCATATTTCCCGCATCGCCCAACCTGCCGGCTCACCTGCTTGGGCCCACGTCCACAATAGCCCTCCGCATGTCGGATGCGCCCGTCGCCAGCTCATTGCTGCAACATGCCGGCCGACCCGTAACCAGCACCAGCGCCAACCGCTCAGGTCAGCCCCCCGCCCGAAGCGCGCGGGAAGCCTTCGACGACCTGGGCAGCGACGTCGATCTGATCCTGGACGGCGGCACGGCGCCCGATTCGCGTCCGTCCACCCTCGTCGACGTCTCCGTCCCGCATCCACGAATCCTCCGCCCCGGCCGTATCGCTGAAACGGATATCCATCAGGTACTGACTTCAAGGTGAGTCAGGGCTCGGCCCTGGGTGAAGACATCCTGCGTCGACGACGAACAGGGCTGAGACATCAATTTCGGCATCCCATAGCGGCAATCGCTCAGACGGCTCTGTTCTTTTCCGCTTGCCAAAATCATCGTTCAAGGGCATTATTGAACTGAATTGCAATGTTGATAATGGCAGTGGATCAACTTCTTGCGGCCATTCAGTATCGTAACTCTGTTGCAGATGCAGAATAATCCATGACCCTCGAATACACTCGGCATGCCCTTCACGTAATGGCCGAACGGATGATCCCTGCTGAGTGGGTAGAACGGACCGTGACTGATCCATCTTTGCGGTCGCACGATCCTAACGACCCTGAGGTGGAACGGTTCTTTCGCTTGATCCCTGGACAATCTGACCGTGTGTTGCGAGTGGCAGTCAACACCCGCGCTGTGCCATGGCGAGTGGTGAGCGTATTCTTTGATCGCGGCATGAAAGGAAGAATATGAAACTGAACGTCGACAAGGAAGCCGACGCTCTATATCTGCGCCTCGACGATTCTCCAATAGTTGAGTCCAAGGAGGTTTCCCCGGGAGTCGTACTCGACTACAACGCATCGAATGAAGTCGTGGGCGTGGAGATGCTCCGTCTCTCGAAACGTTCGACCGACCTGAATCTTTCCGCATTGCAGTTCGAGACGGTCTGATCGCATTGGCGTGTCGCGGGAATTGCTCAGGCGTTTCCATTGCCCGCGGCATTCGTCGAGCGATTTCACACTTCCTGCCGTCGGTAAATCCGCAAGAGTCACCCGCCTCAATCCTTCCTCTGTTACTTGCCGTTGCCAATCAGATCGTGTCACGGGGACCCCGGCATCCCGTCCCGATAGAGGCGTCCCGGCTTCTTCCGGACGCGGAAGAAGCCGGTGTGAGGGTGGGGCGGACATTCCTGTCTGCCCGCATCGACGCCGGCGATACCTCCGCAAACCCGGACGGCCGATCAACGCAAACTGAATGGTAATTTTCACACTGGGAACATCCAATGGGATTCACACCGCGAAAAATGGTGCAGCGCCCCCGGCGCGAGAGCAGCGGCAACCGCGCGCTGCTGGTACTGGTGGACAGCCGGGGCAGCTATACGGATACCAGCATTGTAGATCAGACCGTACTCGTCGCTTTGCAGCATTTTGGATTTCCGTTCAGGATTCACGATCTCGCGGCCGGACCGTTGACGGCCGAGTTGCTCGACGGCTGCGCCGCGGTCGTTATCTCCCAGGCGCGCCTGGGTGATGCCCTTTCGTTGGAGGAGACGGAACTGCTCGCCGCGGGTGTGGAGGAAGCCGGCCTGGGCCTGGTCAATTTCGACGGTGAACTGCGGCTGTACAAATCGCCGCTGCTGCGTCTTTTCGGGCTTGAGATCGACCGGATCCCGATGGCGTCGGACCTGCTGCGCATCGGAGACAACGACCACTACATCAACTGGACGCAGCAGGCGGGC